>JAATFE010000440.1 GCA_015655365.1 Terriglobales bacterium | reverse complement strand
TGTCTACCGGCTCGATTTTGCCCATCATCAAGACGTAGGCGGCGATTCCGATGACGAGATAGACGGCGCACGCGCCAAAGGCCCAGGCGAAGGACTGGGTGGCTGCGACCAGATAGCCGGTGAGGATGGGGGCCGCGATGCCCGAGATCTGGCTGGAGAGGTTGACAATGCCGCCAACCTTTCCGGCGTTGTGGGGGCTGGCGATGAGCGAGGGGATGGACCAGGCGACCGGGGCCGCCGCGGCCAAGCCGCCGATGGAGACGCTGATCCAGAGGAGGGCCTGACTGGCGGTGTGGGCATGGGCAGCGCCCAGAATGCCCAAGCCGCAGGTGGTGCCGCCGACCAGTACGACCTGACGCACCAGGCTGGCGTTCCAGCCGCGGCGGATCAAGGCATCGACCAGCCAGCCGCCGATGAGCAGGTCGGTGACGGTGGCAAAGAGCCAGGGAACGCTGGTGTAAAGAAACGAATGGAGCAAGTCGATGTGGAGCGCCATGGAGAGATAACTCGGCAGCCAGGTGAGCAGGAGATAGAAGACATAGTTATAGGAGCCAAAGCCAATGGCCAGGCCAAGCACCTTGCGCCGGGTGAGGAGAAAGCCCAGGGTGGCGGGCTCAGGCCGCTCGGTGGAGGTGCCCAGATCGGGGACGGCGGCTTGCTGGCCTTCTGCGATGTAGCGGCGCTCGGCCTCGCTGAGTTGCGGGTCGTCGGCGGGGTCGCGATAGATGCGGCAGAAAAGCAGGAAGTAGCCAAAGCTGACGAGGCCGGTGAGGGCGAAGCTCCAGCGCCAGCCGACCTTGAGCAGGATGATGCCTATGATGGGAACGCCAATGGCGGAAGCGAATTTGGCGGCGGCGTCGAACAGGGAGGTGGCGAAGCTGCGCTCTTTGGGAGGAAACCAGTAGCCGATGGCTTTGGCGTTGGCGGGGAAGGTGGGAGCTTCTCCGACGCCCAGGGCGAGGCGGGCTCCGAACAAGCCGCCCAGACCGGGGGTGACGGCCGCGCCAAAGGAGGCGATGCTCCAGATAAAGCTGCTGACGCGGCCCACCGGCTTGACGCCATAGCGGTCGAGCAAGACACCGACCGGCAACTGGCAGAGAGCGTAGGTCCAGTTGTAGGCGGCCGAGAGATAGCCGAAGGCGATGTTGGAGATTCCGAAAGCTACGACGAGAGAGGAGTGGGAGACGGAGAGATTGACGCGGTCAAAGTAGTTGACCAGGACGCCGAAGCCGAGCAGACAAGCGATGCGCCAGCGGCGGCGAGGCAAGGTGGCCCGGCGATCGAGATGCGAATCTGTCAACTCGTTCCCCTTTGCCGGGCGGGCGATGGAGTGGGTGGATTCCCACCCTTGGCGCAAAAAACTACGGCGCGCTGCCCAGAGGGGGCACCCGGATTTTGGGATTCCCCAGATCTCAAAGTCGACGCCTTGAGGTTTGTGGTTTCCCAGGCCTCAAAGTCGAGACCTGGGGCACCCGGAGTTTGTGGAGGAAATTGCGACGAAAAAGGCTAGATTGCAGTTTCTCCGCGCTCGTCGTTGCGAATGCGGATGGCGTCTTCGACGCGGCTGATGAAGATTTTGCCGTCACCGATGCGGCCGGTGCGGGCTGCACCGATGATGGCTTGCACGGCCTTTTCCTTCATTTCGTCGGTGACCACCAGCTCGATTTTGACCTTGGGAAGAAGGTCGACCGTGTATTCGCGGCCACGATAGAACTCGGTGTGGCCCTTTTGGCGGCCATGGCCGCGGGCCTCAAGAATCGTCATGCCTTCGATGCCAGCCTCAAGCAAGGCATCCTTGACTGCATCCAGTTTGGAGGGTTGGAGAACTACTTCGATTTTGAGCATAAAAAGACGCCTCGTTTGACAGCCTAACAGGCGGGGGCGGCAGTTTGGCAAAGCCCCCGCAAGTTATTTCAGGAGTTAAGGTCGTAACCTTCCTCACCATGCTGGGAGAGGTCGAGGCCCGCCGATTCTTCTTCGGCAGTTACGCGCAGTCCGATGGTCTTATCGACCAGGAAGAGCAGTACCAAAGTACCGACAATGGAGATGGCCCAGGCGACGCCTACGCCGGCGGCCTGATGAAGGACCTGGCCCCAATGGCCGTCCATTGCGCCGGTGGGGAGGGGCTTACCGGAGGCGTCTTTGCCGAAGGCGGCGTTGATGGCGCTGGTGGCGAAGAGGCCGGTGAGCAGAGCGCCCAGGGTTCCGCCGGCTCCGTGAACGCCGAAAGCGTCGAGCGAATCGTCGTAGCCGAGGCGGCTTTTGACTTCAAAAACCATGAAGGAGCAAAAGATGCCGGCGATGAGGCCGATGGCCAGGGCGGAGAAAGGCTGCACATAGCCCGAGGCCGGGGTGATGGCGACCAGGCCGGCTACCGCGCCGGAAATTGCGCCCAGAGCGGTGGGTCTGCCGTTGTGAATCCACTCGGCGACGGTCCAACCCAGGGCGGCGGCGGCGGCGGCAAAGTGGGTATTGATGAAGGCGGAGGTGGCAAGGGGACCCGCGCCGAGGGCGCTGCCGGCGTTGAAACCGAACCAGCCCACCCAGAGCAAGCAGGCTCCGATAAAACTAAGCACCATGGAGTGGGGCTGCATGGGGACCTTGGGGTAGCCGATGCGCTTGCCGAGATAGATGCAGGTGACGAGAGCGGAGACGCCCGAGGTGATGTGAACTACCGTGCCGCCGGCGAAGTCGAGGCTGGGAATGTGACCGCCCGAGGCGTTGAGCAAGCCGCCCACGCCCCAGACCATGTGGGCCATGGGGCTGTAAACCAGCAGCGACCAGAGGGAGAGATAGACGGCCATGGCGCTGAACTTCATGCGCTCGGCAAATGCGCCGGTGATGAGGGCCGGGGTGATGATGGCAAACATGAGCTGATAGACCATGTAGGTCTGCTCGGGAATGGTGGGGGCGTAGTCGGTGTTGGGCGCCAGGCCCACGCCGCGCAGAAAGATGTGCTCAAAGCCGCCGATGAAGGCGTTGCCGTGACCGAAGGCCAGCGAGTAGCCAACCACGGCCCAAAGGATCGTGACCAGGCCCATCATGGCGAAGCTCTGCATCATGGTGCCCAGGATGTTCTTTTTGCGGACGAGGCCGCCGTAGAACAGGGCCAGGCCGGGACCGGTCATCAGCAGCACCAGGGCGGCGGAAACCAGCATCCAGGCATTGTCGCCGGCCATTTGGGCGTTTGCGGCGGCTGCCTGGTTATTGCGGACAGCCTGCTGGAGGTCGGCAATCTGGGCCTGGGTGACGGGGGCCTGGGCGGCGGTCTGGGCCTGCAAAAAGATCGGAAATCCCAGAACGGCGAGCAAAAGCAGCAGTTTGAATGCGCGACGACACATAAATATCCACTCCCCATCACATGCCGAGGCCAAGACATGCAGTGTGGCGGGCTTCCGGCCGCCATTCCGGGTAAAAGCACCGGCAGCCAGCGCCCGAGTTTCCCCAGGCTGCTGCGGGAGCAGGGATTCAACGAGAGAAACCAGATGCGAAAAGGCACAGGTCCGCTGAAGGATGGTATGGTACATACTTTTTCACGATGCGCATAAAGATGGAATAAGGAAACGGAAAATCGATATGGCTAATTTATGGAGGGTGAGGTAGAGAAATCTGGAGTAGAGAGTGCGGTTTTCCAGCCTAGCTGCCCGAAAAGCAGGTCCTTCGACTCGCAGACCGCAAAAAAACGCGACAGGCTCTGCTCAGGATGGCAGCAACTTTGGGGGACACCCAGGCTTGGTGGATTCCCAGGTCTCAAATTCGAGACCTGGGAATCCTAGAGTGAGTGGAGCAATTTGCGAGGAAAAGCCGGACGGATGCCCCGCGTCACCGACACGTCAAAATGGCGTTCGGATACAATCAGGGTCGTTGCAGACTCGATTTGACGGCACCTATTCTTGAAGTCGATATAGGAGAAAAACCAAAGTGAGTGCACCCCCCCAAGCGCCCAAGCAGACAGACAATTCAGTGGTTCGCACCTGGCTTTCCGGGTACGATCTGCTGCTCAACCCACGGCTCAACAAGGGCACTGCCTTCACCGAAGAAGAGCGCGACGAATTCGCGCTGCACGGACTGCTGCCGCCCCACATCGGCACCTTGGACGACCAGTTGGAGCGCCGCAAAAAGGCGCTGGACAATCGCGACACCAGCTTCGGCAAGTACCACCTGATGCGCGACTTGCAGGACACCAACGAGACGCTGTTCTACTCGTTGATTGCGCACCACACCGAAGAGCTGTTGCCCATTGTCTATACCCCCGCGGTGGGCGAAGGGTGCCAGCGGTTCAGCGAGATTTGGCGCAGGCCGCGCGGCCTGTTCATCAGCTATCCCGACCGGCACCGCATCGACCAGATTCTGGCCGACCCGCGCTTCGACAACGTGCACTGCATCGTGGTCAGCGACGGCGAACGCATCCTCGGCCTGGGCGACCAGGGCGCAGGCGGCATGGGCATTCCCATCGGCAAAATGGCGCTCTACACCGCGCTGGCCGGAATTCCGCCCGATCATTGCCTGCCTATTCTGCTGGACGTGGGCACGGACAACGAGACCTTGCTCAACGACCCGATCTATATCGGCTGGGAGCACAAGCGGGTGCGCGGGCAGGAGTACGACGACTTTATCGAGGCTTTTGTGAAAGCCGTGATGCGCCGCTGGCCGCACGTTCTGTTGCAGTGGGAAGACTTTGCGGGGGTCAATGCGGCCATTTTGCTGAAGCGATATCGTGACCGCCTCTGCACCTTCAACGACGACATTCAAGGCACAGCCGCCGTCACCACGGCCACGCTGCTGGCCGCGGTTCACGCCACCGGCATTCCGCTGAAAGAGCAGACCATCGCCATGTTCGGCTCGGGCTCGGCGGGCATCGGCATTGTGGAGCTGCTGGTTGCCGCCATGAAGGAAGAAGGGCTGACCGAAGAGCAGGCGCACCAGCGCATTTATTCGTTCAACCGCTATGGACTGCTGGTGGAGGGCTGCGAGGGCGTGCGCGAAGGGCAACTACCGCTGGTGCGCAAGAAGGAAGACGTGGAGGGGTGGAAGCTCTCCGGCCCTGGACCCATTTCGCTGCTGGACGTGGTGCGCAACGCCAAGGTAACGGTGCTGGCGGGGGTTTCCGCCCAGGCCGGAGCGTTCACGGAAGAGATTGTGCGCGAGATGGCGCGGCACACGCCTCGGCCGGTGATCTTTCCGCTGTCGAACCCGACTTCAAAGGCCGAGGCCACACCCGCCGACCTGCTGCGCTGGACCGATGGGCGCGCCCTGGTGGGTACCGGCAGCCCTTTTGCTCCGGTCGAAGTCGACGGCAAGATGGTGCGCATTTCGCAGATCAACAACTCGTACATCTTTCCGGGGCTGGCGCTGGGCATTCTGGTTTCGAAGGCCCGCCGCGTCACCGACGGCATGATTATGGCCGCCGCCCGCACGCTGGCGTCGCTTTCGCCCGCACACGAAGACAAGAACGCGCCGCTGCTGCCGCCGATTGGCGACTCGCGCAAGGTGGG
>JAATFE010000140.1 GCA_015655365.1 Terriglobales bacterium | reverse complement strand
TATGTGGTGCCGCGGCTGCTGAGTGAGTTCCGCCGTGCCCATCCGCGCGTGCAACTGACCCTGGTCAGCGGCAATACCGAGCACATTGTGGATGCGGTAGAGAGGCAGCAGATTGTTCTGGGGATGATCGAGGGGCCGGCGCGCAGCCGCGACGTCAAGACCGAGCCGTTTCTGGCCGATGAACTGGTCCTGATTGTGCCAGGAGCGCACGAGTGGGCGGAGCGCGCTTCGATCTCGCGCTCCGAGATCGCCTCCATTCCGCTACTCATGCGCGAACGGGGCTCGGGCACGCGGCGCGAGATTGAGATAGCCCTGGAACGGCTGAGGGTCAAGCCAGGCTCGCTGCAAATCGTGATGGAACTGGATTCGACCGAGGCCATCAAGTCCGCGGTGGAGGCCGGGCTGGGAGCCGGGTTTGTTTCGCGATGGGCGCTGGCCAAGGATCTGCGGCTGGGGCAGGCTTTCAAGATCGTCGAGATCGAAGGACTGCGCATTCGGCGGGATTTTCTTATTACGCATCTGGCTAGCCATGAGTTGCAGGGACCGGCGCAGGAGTTCCGCAGGTTCCTGTTCTCTCGCGCTGGAGCGGCGAAATCTACCGCCAGGAGCAAACCGGCTCAGGGTCGCGAGACCTCATAAGAAACACAAATAGGGCATCAGTCCTTCTGCTTGGACGCAGGCGCTCGATTCGGCAAGACTCGATGTGTGTCCAAAAATATCTTTTTTGCCGGTTTGATTCTTGCCGCGAGCGGACTGCTTTCGCCTCCGCTGGCTTTGGCCGCAGGTTTGGCCTTCGGTTTCACCTTTAAGCATCCCTACCATCTGGACGCCAAGCGTCTGTCGAAACTGTTGCTTCAGGCTTCTGTGGTTGGCTTGGGGTTTGGGATGGACCTCGAAGAGATTGTGCGCGTGGGTCGTTCCGGTTTCCTTTACACCGCGGGCAGCATAAGCATTGCCTTGCTGCTGGGCTGGGGGCTGGGCCGGCTGCTGCATGTGGAGAAGGGAGTTTCCTATCTGATCTCGGTGGGCACGGCCATCTGCGGGGGCAGCGCCATTGCTGCTGTCGCGCCGATTACCGCTGCCAGCGAAGAGGAGATTGCCGTCTCCCTGGGCACGGTCTTCCTGCTCAACTCGGTCGCCCTGCTTGCCTTTCCGCTGATTGGAACGGCGCTGCACCTGACACAAACGCAGTTCGGTTTGTGGGCGGCGCTGGCCATTCACGACACCAGTTCGGTGGTGGGCGCCACGGCCAAGTTCGGTGTTGTGGCCCTCGCCGTGGGCACTACTGTGAAGCTGGCGCGGGCGCTGTGGATTGTGCCGGTTTCGCTTGGCACCGCATTCGCGAAGAAGAGCAAAGCGCGGATCAAGTGGCCCTGGTTCATTCTCTTCTTCTGCCTGGCCGCGGTGGCCAACACCTACCTTCCCGTTCTGCATCCGGTTTACCCGGAGCTGAAGCGCCTCGGCGTGATTGGCCTCACGGTTACGCTGTTCCTGATCGGCACCGGGCTCTCGATGAAGACGGTGCGCGAGGTAGGCGTGCGTCCGCTGGTGCAAGGGGTTCTGCTCTGGATCGTGGTTGCCGCGGGCTCCCTGGCGCTGATTCGCAGCGGCTGGATCGCGCTCTGAAAAGCATAAAAATGCCCGGCCTGTGAGAGCCGGGCATTCTTTTTGTCGAGTGGCTCCGCGGGTAGATGCTACCGATAGTTCATGTGCGACAATGCGGTTTCATAGCCGCGGCGGAAGCCGATGCGATAGTCTTCCTCATCCTTGGGACGAACGTTTGGATGACGATACTCGTCGCGGTTGTTGACGTTGGGGCGGCGGTGATTGTCGATGTCTTTGCGGGCACCTTCAATGCCATCGTGGAAGCCTTGCCGTTGTACGTCGCGGAGTTCGCGCGGCGGCGCATCCCATCCGCCCCTGTCTTGCCCAAAGGCCCTGGCCGTAAGCAGACCCGTTGTGCCCAAAAAAAGCGCTAGTACAGAAATTCCGAGCCACTTCAGTCTCACTGAGAAAGTCCTCCATTTTTGTGTTCGATAAAAGCCACTGAATTGTACGTTTCGATTTGATTGCCGCAAGTTTTAGTTCTTTCGCAACAGCCGCTTAGCCACGGGATGGGTTGCATGCGTTAGCAACTGCCGCCCGTGTGCCGATGCGGAGCCGATCGACGTGGATGAGCCGAACCATGCTCTTCTTCTTTGAACACGTTGGATCTTTAAAGGTTGCGGAGCTGAGCTATCGAAGTGAGTTTCGCGGCGGCGATCGGGTCCGGACCTGCCAACCCAGGCGCGCCCAAGAGAAGTGCGCAATGGGCTACGATTACTTCATGTCCTCGCTGCTCGACATTCGCAATTTGCAGGTGAGTTTTGGCGCGGCCGCGGCTGTGCGCGGCATCGGCCTTCAGTTGGAAGAAGGCGAGGTGCTGGGGCTGGTGGGCGAGTCGGGATCGGGCAAGAGCGCCACGGCGCTGGCCATTCTGGGCCTGCTGGGTCCGGCGGCGCAGGTCACAGGGGAGATTCTGTGGCGGAGTGCGGTTACGCATCGCTCGGGCGGATCGCAAGAAGGCAAAGGAGCCCCCGGCTTCGTCGATCTGCTGAAGATGCGTGCGGAGGCTTTGCGGCGGCTGCGTGGCCGCGAGATCGCCATGATCTTTCAGGAGCCGATGACCGCGCTGAATCCGGTGATGCCGATCGGCCGCCAGGTAGCGGAGGCCGCCGAGGCGCACGCCCCCTCGTGGACGGGCAGGGAAGCCAGGCGGAGAGCCATTGTCGCGCTGGAGGCGGTCTCCATCCCCGATGCGGCGCGGCGCTACGGCGACTATCCTCACCAGTTTTCCGGCGGGCAGCGGCAGCGGATCCTGATCGCCATGGCGCTCATCAACCGCCCCCGGCTGCTGATTGCCGACGAGCCCACGACGGCCCTGGACGTGACCGTGCAGGCGCAGGTGCTGGAGTTGCTCAAAGATCTGCAAAAGCAGCATGGGCTGGCCATGCTGTTCATCTCTCACGATCTGGCGGTGGTGGGCGAGGTAGCGAGCCGGGTCGCGGTGATGCGCGCCGGAGAGATTGTGGAGACGGGGCCTTGCAGACGCTTGCTTACCGCGCCGGAGCACCCTTACACCAAAAGCCTTCTGGCCGCCGTGCCCACGCTGCGGACCAACCGCAACCAGCCTCTTGCGCTGGTGGGCGGTTCGTAGACGAATCGGCGAAGACAAGCCCGGTTGCGGCTTGCCCCCCCCCGAGAGAAATATCCGGAGAATTGGCCGATAGATTGAGCACAACCATCGCGAGGCTCGCAGTGAAAGCCTCGGAGCAGCGGCGTCAACTCTGAGCAGTAGCGTCTTGCCGAAAAGGACTCTGGGGCTTTGAATATATCGTTCCGGCCGACCGATCCCTTACCCCTGTTGAACGGGGCGATGGATCTGCGCCTTGCCGCATCGAGCGCCGCCGATAATGCTCTCTTGGGCGCTTC
>JAATFE010000359.1 GCA_015655365.1 Terriglobales bacterium | reverse complement strand
CAATGGCGCATCTTTGCGTGCCTTGGGAATCAGGTAGAACTCGACGGTTTCATCGCCGTCACGACTCCCTGTGTTCTTGAGTTCCACACGCGCTTCCAGCGGATCGCCGGCTTCTATGTTGCTGGAGGCGAGTTTGCCGTCAGTGTATTGAAAGCCGGTATAACTCAGCCCGTAGCCGAAGGGGTAGAGCGGCGTGCCGGTGAAATAACGATACGTGCGATCCTTCATGCCATAGTTATCGAAGGCAGGAAGTTGACTCGTGGCGGCATAGAAGGTGAGTGGCAGGCGGCCGGATGGATTGTTATCTCCGAAGAGAGTTTCGGCAATGGCTGTGCCGCCGGATTCGCCGGGATACCAAGCTTCCAGAATGGCCGAGGCCTTGTGTTCGGTATCCTGCAAAGCCAGGGCGCTGCCATTCATGAGGACGATAACCAGCGGCTTGCCGGTTGCCGCGAGCGCTGCAACCAACCGCTGCTGAACCGCCGGCAGTTCAATGGCGCTGCGATCGCCGCCTTCGAATCCATTGACATGAATCGGAGTTTCTTCGCCTTCAATTTCCGGGCTGAGACCAAGGAAGGCAACAGTCACATCCGATTGGGCGGCGGCAGCGACAGCCTCATCGCGGAGGATCTCCTGCGGAGGCTGCCAGTTAAAGGTGAGGCCCGCACCGAAGTGGGGCGAGTCGTGCGTGTACTCGATGCGGATGGGGTGCGGCTTGGTGTCATTCAGCGTCAGGCTGAAGGGCGGCGTAGGAGCGCGCCGTCCATGCGTAGGCGCGTGGACATACTCGTAAACCTGCCTGCCGTCGAGCCATACATGGACGGTTTCGCCGTCTTCGCATGTGCTGCAGTGCGCCATGGCAAATCCAAAGTGGATTGTGCCTGGCGCCGGAGCAGAGAGCGCGCCGGTCCAGCGTACGGAGAACTTGCTTTCTGAAATTCCCGCGGCGGGCGAAGCACCGTTCCAGTCGAAGTCGATTGCGCGATCGATACGCTCAAGTGCGGGCGTGCCGCTGAACCCAACGCCTGAAAAATACTCCGCTTTCAGTCCGGGTGCGGCGGAACCATCGTTGCTCGTGGAAAAGACGGTTCTGGAGACGGGCACTGAAACGCCTTCCACATAAGGCGAGCCTTGCGCGTAGAGAATGTGTCCCGGCAGGCGCGACTCAAAAGCTGCGAGAGGAGTTACAGGATGAGATGCGATGGCGTTATAGTTGCCCTCAAGCGCGGGGAGAGCAGCGGCGTTAGGGCCGACAACAGCGATGGTTTGGGTTGCGTTGCGCAGAGGCAGAGTGCCGCGATCGTTTTTGAGCAGAACCATGGAAGCGCGGGCCGCCTGAAGGGCCAGTTCCTGGTGCACGGCGGAATCGTTCTCAGAGAAGGCAATGGCGTTGTACGGAACCTGTGCGGGTGGATCGAACATGCCGAGGCGAAAACGCACTGTGAAGAGGCGCTTAACTGCCGCATCAATGTCGGACTCACCGATCAAGCCATGATGAACGGCATCGACCAGGGAGCCATATTCCTTGCCGCAACTGAGATCTGTTCCGGCTTTGACCGAGAGCGCCGCAGCATGAGCCATGTCCGGCGCAAAGCGATGGCCTACCGCAACATCGGTAATGGCCGCACAGTCGGATACGATGTAGCCATTGAAGCGCCAATCTCGTTTCAGTATCTGGTCAAGAAGTTTTGTGCTGGCACAGGCGGGCAATCCGTCGACCGAGTTATAGGCGCACATAACGCTGCCGACATGCGCATCGACGATTAGTCGGCGAAAGGCTGGCAAGTAAGTATCTTCGAAGTCGTACGGAGAGACACTTGCATCGAAGGTGTGGCGCAACGACTCAGGACCGCTATGCACCGCGAAGTGCTTGGCCGTGGCAACCACCTTGAAGTACCTAGGGTCGGACCCTTGCAATCCCCTGACGAAGGCGGCTCCCAAACTACCGGTCAGGAAAGGATCCTCCCCATAGGTCTCCTGTCCGCGCCCCCAGCGGGGATCGCGCACAATGTTAATGTTGGGTGACCACATGGTGAGTCCATAAAAAATGGAGTGGTTTCCCTCGCGCTGCGCCTGGTTGTATTTGGCGCGGGCTTCGGTCGAGATGACGTCGCCGACGCGTTGCATGAGGGGGGTATTCCATGTAGCCGCAAGGCCAATGGCCTGCGGAAACACCGTGGCATAACCGGAGCGAGCTACGCCATGTAATCCTTCGTTCCACCAGTCGTATCCGGGAATCTGCAGGCGAGTTATGGGCGGAGCCTCATTCTGCATCTGCGAAACTTTTTCAGCGAGCGTCATGCGGCTAACCAGATCGTTGACTCGCTGGTCCAATGGAAGCGCCGAATTGAGATACGAATCTTGCGGAACACCCGTCTGCGCCCGCAGCACTTGTGCGGCTAAGAGAAGAATGATTATGGCAAAATATTTGCTGAGATTGCGCGGCGCGGTAATGAACATTGAATATTCCTGCTCCGGTCAAAAGGGTCGAATTGCGGCAATCTGATTCAAGACAGAATCGCTTTCGAAAGCGCCACCGTCGTAACAATGCGGAGGCATTGCGGCTCCGTGCTTGGAAAAACAAGAAGCGTGCTGTTGTCGATTCTCACCAATTGCGCGAGAAAGAGGCGCTATGCGGCGGAAGGGCCTTGCACTGGGGTGGACGAATCATCGTGCGTCGAACAAGCAGAGACTCGTTCTCCCCAGGCAGCGCCGAGGTTGAGAAGCGTAATTGCGGCCGGAGGAAGCGATATGCTTGCGCTCCGGCCTGTTGTAGTAGTGCAAGTTAGAACAACAATTTGAGACTCATCTGCCCGATGCGCGGATCGCCATTGGTCGAAGTGATTCGGCCAAACGCTCCGTTGGTCTGGCTCTGCTGAGGATCGCCGTGGTTGGTGTGGTTGAGCACGTTGAAGAACTCAGCGCGGAACTCAAACTGCACTTTTTCACGAACGGGGAAGAAGCGCATCAAGCTTGTATCCCAGGTCCCGTACTGCGGCCCAACGAAGCTTCCCTTGGCGATGTTGCCGTAAGACAGCGGCACACTGATCGTGTATGCCGGGTTGGTGGAGAAGTTGACAGGATTTAGGTAAGACTTGCAAGGCGTGGTGCTGCCGCAAGCCGTGCCACCGTAAGGATTCTTCCCGTTCCAGATAGCCCGGTCGCGGTTGAGGTTGGTTCCATCCACGTTCGAACCAGTTACGGTCAACGCATCGCCGCTGCGGAAGGTGACGATGCCATTGGTCTGCCATCCGTTCGCGACATAGCGCACAACCGAATTACCCTCGCTCAGTTTGGGCAAGGACCACACGTAGGACGCGGTGAGCACGTTGCGGTGATCGTAGTCCGAAGGGCCGCTGTCGAGTCTCTTATAGTTCGGTTCATAGACGGGAAGCACATAGGACGATCCTGGGACGACTCCGCCTTCGTTGGACCCGAACGCATTGTTGTCGAGGGCCTTGGACCATGTGTAGTTCAGTGCTGCCGACAGTCCCGCGGAAATGCGCTTCGTGATCGAAGCCTGCATGGAGTGATAGGAAGCATTGCCACCGGTATCGACCAACGCAAGCGGATTCGTGTAATTTCGCGATGGGGTGGACGATGCATAGAGCCGTTTTCCGATATTGGCCCCCTGGTTCCAGGTGGGATTGATGTCGAGCGGGTTCACCTGGTGCTCACTCTGCGAACCCACATAGGCCAAACGGCTGGAGACGGTGCTGGTAATCTGCTGCTCAACGGCCAGATTCCACGAGTAGGTAACCGGCACGCGGAAAGTTGATGGATCGAACGTTGAGAAACTTGAGTTCTGGTAATTTGCCAGCGTGAAGTAGCTTGCCGGCGGCGGCTGGGGCGCCGGGAACACATTGCCCCCCGGAATATTTGCATAGGGCGCGGAGAAATTGCCCAAGCTGTTTGCGGAGTAGCTGACGTTGACCGATGCCACGAAAGGAACGGAGTTCGCGAAAATATTGTCGAAGACTCCAGGCAGGCGGCTCTCGTAGAACTGCCCTACGCCACCGCGAACGCTGGTTTTGCCGTCTCCGAATACGTCATAGGCGAATCCGATACGCGGCATGAAGTGGGTGTAGACCGAGTTGACCATATTGTGGACGAATCCCGTGTCCCCCGGGAACAGAAGTCCAGCCAGAGCCGTGGGATGCGTGGTGGAAACCTGACCGGCGGAAAGCGCCGACGCACTGAACATTCCCTGGCGGCCCTTCTTCTCGTTCTGCGGCAAGAATGGCTCGTAACGGACGCCAATGTTCAACGTCAGTTTGCGCGAAACCTTCCAACTGTCCTGAGCGTAGTAGCCCTGGACGCGGAAGCGGTTGTTGAAGTACTGTCCGGAGGCCTGCGCGAAGTTGGTGAGGCCGCCCAACATGAAGTCCGCCAAGTCGTTGCCGATTGTATTGTTGGTGCCAAAGGTAAACTGTCCCGGCTGCTGGTATTGGTTATCGACATCGATTTTGGACAACTCGCCGTGGAAGCCGAAAGCCAGCGAGTGATTTCCAATTACCCAGCGGTAGTCGTCGGCGATGGTGTAGTTATTGCGGCGGAAGGTGGCTGCCGGGTTATCGCCGACGGTGAAGAAGTTGTTCACCTTGATCTGGTTGATCTGCTTGAAGGCGGGCTGCCAAATGTCAACGCCCAGGTCGTTCATGTTGGGAGAACCGGCCAGGGGACCGCGGCCTGCATTCTCAATCTGGTAGCTCACGCTGACGTTGTTGATCTTGTTGGTGGAAAAGATGTGGGACTCACCGAGCAAGGCGCTGTGATAGCGGATGGTCGCAAAATCGGAATAGGAAAGGAGGTTGCTGTTGTCGAGGACGCCCGCACTGTCGAAGCGGTCATAGAAGTAGTGTGCGTTCAGGTGATCCCTTGAGGTCAACTCATGGTCGCCGCGAGCGGTGTACTCCATGTAATTCTGGCTGATGGGCTTGAAGTAGTTAACTGTTCCATCGGTGCCGGAGATGGTGGGCAGGTGCTTGAGCACGGCGAGGGACGACGCGTTGTAGTCGGCCGGATTGATCTGGCAGGTGTAGGTGGTCGCGCCTTGCGTAAGGGTGCATGGATAGGGTGCCAGGGTGGTGGGATTCTTGATCGCAGTAGCCGAGGCAAGCCCGGTGAACGTGCCTGCGAGCTGCGCGGGAGTGGGCAGGAACGCGGTGCCGCCCACGGCATTATTACGGAAGCGGGTGGACTGAGCACCGAACGAGAAGAAGGTCTTGTCGTGGCCGTTGTAGAGGTGGGGGATACGGACGGGTCCGCTGAAGGTTCCGCCAAACTGGTTGCGCTTCAGGAAGTCGCGGGTCTTGACCCCGTTTGAATAGCTGTAGTAGTTGGCGGCATTGAACACGCGGTTGCGAACGTACTCAAAAGCATCGCCGTGGAACGTGTTGGTGCCGCTGCGGGTTACGATATTCACCACGCCGCCGGCGTTCTGGCCATATTCCGCGTTGTAGTTGCTGGTCTGGACGCTGAACTCTTGCAGCACATCGGGGAAGGGGAACGGCGCGTTGACGTTGGTGTACTCGTCGACGTTGTTGCCGCCATCGAGCATGTAGTTGACCTGGTTTGCGCGGGTGCCGTTGATGGTTACCGAGGAGACCACGGGGAAGGTTTTGGTTTGCCCCTGATCGATATTGGTACTGGAGGCGACGACAACACCGGGCACCAGGGTGGTGAGAGCGGCGGCATTTCGACCGTTGAGCGGAAGATCGTTGAGGCGGCCCTCGTCGATCACCTGCGAGAGCGTGCTGGTAGAGGTATCCACCTGTGGCGCTTCGTCGGTGACAGTCACCGTGGTTTGCTCCGAGCCGAGTTGCATGACGACTTTCAAGGTCAGGCTCTGGTCGGCTTGCAGGGTAATTCCGGTCTGCTCATACTTCTGGAAGCCCTTAGCCGTCACAGTGAGACTGTAGTCGGTTGGTGCAAGTGCGGGAAAAACAAACAACCCATCCGCATGGCTTTGCACGTTTACGGTTGTGCCGGTCCCGACTTGCGTCAGGACGACGGTGGCAGATGAAATGGTTGCGCCAGACGGATCCACGACAGTACCGCTGATGCTGCCACGTCCCTGGGCGAAGGCGCCTGCCTGGATACAGAACCAGACTGCGCACATCACGGTAAAGGCGCGGATCGGGAAACGGTATCTGCTCACGCTGCGAAATTTGCTCACGTTGCTCTCCTTAATCTTCGAAGCACCCTGTCGGCTTTGTCCGTTTACTTCCCGAACTTCCGCAGCAGGACTCAATTCACCAAATCTTCAAAACGCGAAGAATGGCTTTGCAAGATCGTGACGGTTGTAGTGGGCTCAATACAGAAGTCGTAAGACAGATACCGTTCCTGACCGTCAGGAATT
>JAATFE010000009.1 GCA_015655365.1 Terriglobales bacterium | reverse complement strand
TCGCGGCCGTCACAGGTTGATAACAGAATCGGCCCCAAACACAAAACAGCGCGAATCCCATCGGGATTCGCGCTGTTTTGCATTTGGGGCTAGGTTATTGACCATTTGATTTCGTACCTTGGGTTCGTGCTATCCCAGGTCTCAAAAGCGAGACCCTTCGACAAGCTCAGGGCAGGCTCTGGGGCACCCAGCGCTGGTACGAATTCATGCAGTCAAAGACCTAGCAGCTAGAAGCTGTCTCTTATTCCGTCCACCGCTTCATGATCAGCGTAGCGTTGATGCCGCCGAAGCCGAACGAGTTCGACAGCGCCACATCGAAGTTGTGCGCCACCGGCTTGTTGGGCACGTAATCCAACCGGCAGGCGGGGTCCACATTCCCCAAATTGATGGTCGGCGGAAGCATCTGGTTTTGCAGCGCCAGCACGGTAATGCCGGCTTCCAGGCCGCCCGCGCCGCCCAGCAAGTGGCCGGTCATGGACTTGGTGCCCGAGACCTTGAACTTGGGGCTGAACGCGTGTTCGCCAAAGACCAGCTCGATGGCCCGCGATTCGTTGCCGTCGCCGGCTGGCGTGGAAGTAGCGTGGGCATTCACATAACCCACTTCTTCCGGCTTGATTCCGGCGTCCTTGATGGCTGCCCGCATGGCGCGCTGCGCACCGGCGCCTTCCGGGGCAATGCCCGTGATGTGATAGGCATCCGCGCTCATGCCGTAGCCGATCACTTCGGCCAGAATCTTGGCGCCGCGCGCCTTGGCGAACTCCAGCTCCTCGAGAATCAGGATGCCCGCGCCTTCGCCGATGACGAAGCCGTCGCGGTCCTTGTCGAAAGGCCTGCTGGCATGGGTGGGGTCGTCGTTGCGGGCTGAGAGCGCGCGCATGGCAGAGAAACCGCCCACCGCCAGGGGTGTAACCGAAGCCTCTGCACCGCCGGCAATCATCACGTCGGCATCGCCGTGCATGATCATGCGCGCCGAGTCGCCAATCGAATTGGCAGAAGTGGCGCAGGCCGTGGCCGTGGCGGAAATGGGTCCCTGGGCGCCGTAGCGGATGCTGATTTGGCCAGCCGCCATGTTCACGATCACCGCGGGAATAAAGAAGGGTGAAATCTTGCGCGGGCCGCCGTTGATCAGGTTGGTGTGTTCGCGCTCGATGATCTCGAAGCCGCCAATGCCGGAGCCGATGAAGACGCCGACACGTTCGGCAATCTCCGGCGTAATCTCCAGCCCGGACTGGGCCATGGCTTCCTGGGTGGCAGCGAAGGCAAAATGGATGAAGCGCCCCATCTTTCGGGATTCCTTTTTGTCCACGAAGTTGAGTGGGTCAAAGTTCTTGACCTCGGCGGCGAAGGTGACCGGGAAGCCGGTGGTATCGAACCCTTGAATGGGTCCCATGCCACTGGCTCCGGCCAACAGTTGCTGCCACACCTCAGGTGCGGTATTTCCTACACCGCAAACCAGCCCCAGGCCGGTAATGACGACTCGGCGGGTCACCGGTTATTTGCTGCCTTTCTTTTCGTGCTTCTCGATGTATTCAACCGCATCCTTCACGGTCTTGATCTTCTCGGCGTCTTCGTCGGGAATCTCCAGGTCGAAAGCCTCTTCAAACTGCATTACCAGCTCAACCACATCCAGCGAATCCGCGCCCAGGTCTTCCTGGAAGCTTGCGCCGGGGGTTACTTCGGCCTCGTCAACCTGCAACTGCTCGACGATGATCTGCTTGACTTTCTCTTCAACGGCCATGCGTGCTTCTCCTCGTGTAGTTAAAACTTGGGAATCTGTCAGGGGATTCTATTCGCTGATGTTCCGCTTGCCTAAGATACTGTCCCGCGGCAGTCGAACACAACCGTTATGCAGAAAAAAGGCGCATAGCCCTGAAATTTCAAGTCTACCGGGCGGGTCGGGGTGTGTAAAGGCTCTGCGAGGCAGGGAATAGGGAATAGGGAATAGAGAATAGCCGACAAGGTCGAATTTGGCGAGAAATACACAAGCCGAAAGGCGTACATTAGGCGAAGGAGCGAAAGAACGATGCAGCCTTTGATGGCAGGGATTGCCGCCGCCTTTGTGGGGATCATTTTGGGGTTCTGGCTGAGGGCCGCCTCCGCCAAAACGGAGAAGGCGCAGTGTGAGCGCCGCATCGCCGAACTGGCCAACGAACTGATCGGCGTGCGCAATGAGCTGGCCCAGACCCAGGCCGAGTCCGCCGCCCGGGCGGGCTTTGAATCGCTGGCCGTCGAGCGCGCCAAGACCATTGCCCTTCTCTCCGCCGAGCGCGACTCTCTGCGCGAGGAGTTGCAGGCCAAAGCCGCCTCCGACCGCATCCAGACGGCGCGCATCAGCCAGCTCGAAGCCGAGCTGCGCAGCGAGCGCGAGGGCCTGGCCGAGAAGCTGGCCCTGCTTGAAGGCGCGAAGCAGGCTTTGGCTCACCAGTTCGAGTCCCTTGCCGCCGACATTCTCGACAAAAAATCCAAGACGTTTTCCGAAGGCAGCCAGAAGGAACTGGGCACCCTGCTTACCCCGCTCCGCGACCAGATCAAGGAGTTCCGCGAAAAAGTCGAGCAGGCGCAGACCGACTCCAAAACCGGCGTCACCAAGCTGGAGACGCTGATCGGCACCCTCGGCGGCCTCAACCAGCAGTTGACCGAAGAGGCCCGCAACCTGAGCACGGCGTTGCGCGGTTCCTCGAAGGCCCAGGGCGATTGGGGTGAACTGATCGTCCGCAATTTGCTCGAGAAGGCCGGCCTGCGCGAGGGCGAGCAGTTCCGCGTGCAAGAGACCTTCGACGCGGCGGCAGACGGCGACGAGCGCGGCAAGAAGGTGCGTCCCGACGTGATCGTGAACCTCCCCGGCGGCCGCCATTTGGTCATCGACGCCAAAGTCTCGCTCAACGCTTACACCGACAGCGTGAACGCGGCGACCGACGAGGAGCGCAAGGCCGCCGTCAAGCGCCACCTGGCCAGCGTGCGCAGCCATGTCGACGAGTTGGCGGAGCGCCGCTATCACAAGCTGGCGGCGCTTGAGACTCCCGATTTTGTCGTGATGTTCATCCCCATCGAGCCGGCCTTCCTTGAGGCGCTCCACGAGGACGAGGCCCTGTGGCGCTACGCCTACGAAAAGGAAGTGCTGGTTGTCGGACCTACCACGCTGCTCTTCGTCATCCGCATTGTGGACAACCTGTGGCAAAACGAGTTGCAGGCCCGCAGCGTGCAGGACGTGATGAATCGCGGCGCGGAGCTATACGACAAGTTTGTGAACTTTGTCGGCGATCTGGAGGCCGTGGGCAAGAGCCTGCGCGGCGCAGATCAAAGCTACAGCAACGCCATGAAGAAGCTCGGCGAAGGCCGCGGCAACCTCATCCGCCAAGTGGAGATGCTGAAGCAGCTTGGCATCCGCACCGGCAAATCGTTGCCCCGCGGCCTGCTCGACAACGCAGGCGTAGAAGGCGAAGGCCTGGCCTTGGCTGCCGAGGCGGAAGAGAGCGGCGAGGCGGAAGAGAAGAGCTAGCGAGTCAGCGGGTCAGCGAAAGGCTTGGGGTGGAGGGTCGTGCTTTCCCAGGTCCCAGAAGCGGGACCTAGGGCACCCGGCGTGAGTGGGGGCGAAGCTTCTTTCGCTGACTCGCTGACTTACTGCTTTTCCGCTACCCCAACTCCGCAAACGCCCCGCGCATCCGTTTCCACGTCGTGGCCAGATCTTCTGGCAGAATGCGGGTTTCGGCCACGGTGGTCATGAAGTTGGTGTCGCCCACCCAGCGCGGCATGGCGTGCATGTGCAAGTGGTCCGCGACCCCCGCTCCGGCAGCCCGGCCTAGGTTCATTCCGAAGTTGAGTCCATGCGGCCGGTAAAGCTGCTCCAGCGCCTTTTCGGTCAGCCGCGCCAAGTCCATCAGCTCGTGAGCGGCTTCCTGCGAAAGCCCCGCCAGCCGGTCCAGATGCGCGTAGGGCATCACCATCACGTGCCCGGAGGTATAAGGGTAGGCGTTGAGGCACACGAAGCAGTGTTTTCCGCGGTGGATGAGCCCGCCGGCGCCTTCCGCCTCTTCCGCGCTCATGCCGTGGGCGATGGCGAAGTCGATCGAGGCCATCAAATTGCAAAAAACGCAGCCCAAATCGCCGGGCCACGCGTTGAGGCTGGGGGGAACGCCGGGGCGCGCCGCCCCGTCCGCCGTGGTGACGTAGGCATAACGCCAGGGAGTCCAAAGAATATCCATGAAAGCAACACCGCCGAAATAAGTA
>JAATFE010000149.1 GCA_015655365.1 Terriglobales bacterium | reverse complement strand
TTCACTTTGGCCACGTGCGGCGTATAGACCAGCGAGTAGCCGCGGCGCAGGCACTCTTCGCGCATCCAGTCTTCCATTACCTTGCGGATCAAGGCGCCTTTGGGATGCCAGAAGATCAGCCCTGGGCCGGCCAGTTCCTGAATGCTGAACAGGTCCAGTTGCTTGCCCAGCAGGCGATGGTCGCGCTTGGCCAGCTCTTCCAGGCGGGCAAAGTGCGCATCCATCTCTTTCTTGCTGAAAAAAGCCGTTCCATAGATGCGCTGCAACTGCGGATTCTTCTCGTCGCCCAGCCAGTATGCGCCGGCCAGGTTGGTGATCTTCACGGCCTTCACGCGGCCTGTCGAGGGCAAGTGCGGCCCACGGCAAAAGTCCAAAAATTTGCCATTGCGATAGAAGCTCACTTCGTCGCCGGGCACGGTGAACTTGGTCACGAAGTGCGTCTTCATGAAGTCGCCGTCGCGCTCAAACTCCGCCAGCGCCTCTTCGCGGGGCTCGTGCTCGTGAACAAACTGGTCGTCGCGCGCAATCACTTCCGCCATCTTGGTTTCGATCGCCGCCAGATCTTCGGGCGTGAAGGGCTTCTCGCGATAGAAATCGTAAAAGAACCCAGCGTCGGTGGCCGGGCCGTGGCCCAGCTTGGTCTCGGGATAAAGCTCGAGCACCGCCGTGGCCAGCACGTGCGCGGCTGAGTGGCGCACCACTTTCAGCGCCTCGGGATCCTTTTCCGTAACCAGTTCCAGGCGCGTGTCCGCGGTGAGCGGGGTAGTCAAGTCCACCAGCCGGGGCGCGGCCGCGTCCTCGGCAGAATACATCGCGGCTTCCGCCGATGCTTCTTCGCCGGAGTCTGCCTTCGCGGCGGTCCCGGTGACCGGGGTCAGCCGCGCCACCACGCAAATCGCGGCCAGCCGCGGCGAAATGGAGTTGGCAATCTCAAGAGGCGTCGTGCCCGAGGGAACCTCGCGAACAGCTCCGTCGGGCAGGGTTACAGCAATTGTCTGCATGCTCATGGGTGAGTGGGTCCTGGGTTTTCCGGCCACGGCATAGTCTTTTTCCGTGGCAACACTTCAGGATATACCGGAACATTGCGCCGCCAGACCGCGTAAGTGCTTCAGGACGGCCAATCTGGTAGTGTGTTTGCATCGTTCCATACCTATTCTGCGAGGTCGCAGAGTCTCTCATTTCATGAAGAAAGGGGTCTCTTGATGCGCTCACGTATATCCGGCTTTATGCTGTTGATCCTGCTTGCCGTCTTCGGTCTGGGATCAGTCCAGGCACAACCCGCTCTTCAGCCCGTGGTCGACATTACCCAGGTCCCGCCCGCTGCGCAGCCCTCGGCGCACTTTGACGCCAATGCGGCCACCGAGGCCTACATGGCCATGATTCCTCCCGCGGCCAAGGCCCGTTCCGACGCCTACTTTGAGGGCGGCTACTGGCTGATTCTCTGGGATTTTCTCTATGCCTCCGCCGTCGCGCTGCTCTTGTTGAACCTGCGCTGGTCGGCCAAGATGCGCGACTTGGCCGAGCGCATCACGCGCTTCAAAGCTCTCCAAACCTTCCTCTATTGGCTCCAATACCTCCTTCTCACCTCGCTCTTGGGTTTCCCGCTGGAGTTCTACGAGGGCTTTGTGCGGGAACATAAATACGGCCTGGCCACGCAGACTTTCGGTCCCTGGATGGGCGACGAAGTGAAGAGCCTGCTGGTGGGGCTCATCCTGGGCGGCGTCGCCGTAGTTGGGCTTTTCGCCATTGTGCGCAGGCTGCGCCAGACCTGGTGGATCTGGGGATCGGTGGCCGCACTGGCGTTCATGGTGGTGGTGGTCGCCCTTGGCCCGGTCTACATTTGGCCGCTCTTCAACCAGGTCACCCGGCTCAACGACCCCAGGATTACCGCGCCGATTCTACGCATGGCGCGCGCCAACGGAATCCCGGCCAACGACGTCTATCAGATCGATGCCAGCAAGCAGTCCACGCGCATCAGCGCCAACGTCAGCGGTTTTGCCGGCACCATGCGCATCACCCTCAACGACAACCTGCTGCGCCGCGGCTCCCCCGAAGAAATTCAGGCGGTGATGGGCCACGAAATGGGCCATTACGTAATGCACCACATTCTCAACTCCTTGATCTTCCAGCTCCTCGTGATCGTGGTCTCCTTTGCCTATCTGCGCTGGGGGCTGACCTGGACCCTTTCGCGCTGGGGAGACCGCTGGCAGATTCATGACATTGGCGATCCGGCCGTGCTGCCGCTGGTCACGCTGCTGGCCGGGATCCTCATGTTTGTGCTCACGCCCTTGATGAATACCCAAACTCGTGTCCAGGAGCAGGAGGCCGACGTCTTCGGTCTGAACGCCTCCCGCCAGCCGGACGGCGAAGCCCAGGCCGATATTCACTTGAGCGAATACCGCAAGATGCGGCCCGGCCCCGTCGAGGAGTTTCTTTTCTACGATCATCCCAGCGGCTACAACCGTATCCACACCGCCATGGTGTGGAAGGGCGAGAACCTGGAGCTGTTCGAGAAACCCGCCCTGCAACCGGTAGCCCATTGAGGATACCGCATGACCGGGAGCCAGGCTGCGACCATCGGATCCTCAAAATTAGAGCGTTTCGATTCAAGTGTTAACAAAACTCTGGGTGCCCCATCCTTTGTGCGTTCTTTGCACAAAGGATGGGATACCGCAGATGCCCATCTGGACCGTAAACACTCAGCTTGAAAACGCCCTGGCCTTTCGCCCAACTATGGTCGTAGTGCCGGATTTGTTCATCCCCCGAACAGGGAATGAAGGACTGCCCCGAAAAACCGGCCCAACTTGCCGATAGACAGAACACGGCCCCCAGGCCGAAAACGCAATCACTTCGGGAGTTCTTATCGTAGCCTTGGCGCTCGGAATCGAACTCGCTCAAAGCAGTAGCTACTCAGACGCCGTCCAGCGACTTCACCCTTCGAGGTCATCGCGGC
>JAATFE010000229.1 GCA_015655365.1 Terriglobales bacterium | reverse complement strand
GCTGCCTGCGGCTACACCCAGCAGCCGGCACGCGCTCTGCGGGGTCAGGGGATAGAGAACCTCCCCGGCAAAAAAGCCTTCCTCCTGTGCCGCTGGCTGCGCCTGCGCGCAAGGTTCCTCGACAGGCTTGCGCGAGTCGCCGTTGCAGCGTCCCGAGGGGGCTCGGAACGAAGAGATGAAATCCACATACACCGCGCTCTCTTCGACAAAAGTAAATGTTGCGGTATCGTCCACGTCGTGCAATGTCGCGCTGGGACGCTCGACCTCCGCCAGTTCCTGCCGCCGCTGCTTGAAGTTCTCCACCGCGGCTGCTGCGCCAAGGGTCCAGGTTTCCACAAAGAACTGGGCGTCGGGCTCGGCGCCGTCTCCCGCCATGCCCTGAAAATCGCCGACGAAACTCCAGGTCTGCGGCCGGTCGATTTCGCGCGCCGGTGCGGCATCATAGTTTTCCTGCGCCGTTGAACAAGTGCCACGATCCACATGGAACTGGCTTTTCATTCCTGGCCTCCGCACCCTATGCGCCGCATCCGCTGAGCGCCTCTCATCGCGCTCTAACCTTGCCGGTACTGCATTCATCGGCAGTTAACAGCGATTGTTCAGCGCCGTTCTGAAAACAGCAATTTTAAATGAGGCCCCCCGGTGGAGTCTTGCATCTTAATGTTGAACAGGCTCTTGGCGGCCAAAAGAAGAGCGAGTCAATCGCTGCTTGGCCGTGTCGTTACCTCGGATTGGTTGCATCCTGCACCCAGGAAACTCCAAATGGCGCTCCAAGTGCCCGCCTTGCCTGATTCGGATACCCAAGATAAGGCTTTCTGAGAAAGCCGAGGAGGTTTCAGAATGCTTGTGACTCATCTGCATCGTCCTGCTGTCCTTATAACAGCGGCGTTCGCTTTGCTCCCGATTATTTCGTTCTCAGGTTGCAAGAGCGCGCCCCCCAATACGACTGCACAGAGCTCAGCTACGCCGGCCCAGACCGCATCGGGGTCTACGCCGACCCAGACTGCATCGGGAGGATCTACGCCGGCCCATGCATCGGGATCTACGCCGACCTCGCCAGGCGCTCCATCCGGCGCGTCCACGGCGTCAGCCGGAACTGCATCCGGTTCGCCATCGAGTAGCAACCCTGCTGGGGTCTTGCCCGGAACACCGGAACCGCCCAAACCGGTCAAAGTTACTCTTACCGTGGCTCCGGGAAGGGACATCCATGTCCGAATCACCGAAACCATCAACTCGAAGATCGCGAATGTGGGCGATCCCTTTACCGGCGTGCTTTCTTCGGCGCTGACCACTCACTCGGGAGAAACGGTGTTTGCAAAAGGCACGCCAGTCTCCGGCGCGGTGGTTTCCGCGAAAGGGCAAGGCCGCTTTGCGGGTGCGGGAGTGCTGGCGATTGAGTTGAGGGAAGTTGGGGGCCACCCCGTTGCCGCGACCGAATACGTCGTCAGCAAGAAAGGCAAAGGCAAGCGCTCCGCGGCCCTGATTGGCGGAGGGGCGGGCGCAGGAGCTTTGATCGGCGGGCTGGCCGGGGGCGGCAAGGGCGCACTCCTGGGCGGTTTGCTGGGCGGCGGCGCGGGTACAGCGGGAGCCGGTTTTACCGGCAACAAACCGCTGATCATTCCTACCGAATCGATCGTGGTCTTCGGGCTTTCCCAGCCACTTTCGATCTCGGTCAAACAATAACTTGAGCATTTGAGTTACCGCTCGACCGCAATCGAAAGGTGTTCGCAATAGCCGTGGATGCAACTGCGGATGTTATCGATGTAAGTTGACTGCTATTGAGAAACTTCCGATTAGGTGCCAGATTTCTGAATCACGTTCCCCAGGGGCTAAACGGGCTGCGGAAAAACGCGGGCAAAAAAGGCGATATGCATCAGGGTACCCCGGCTGTGCCCTTTCAAATCTCTTACTTACTCGCGGCCCTTTTTCCGGATCTCGATGCTCAGGCGCTTGATCTTCTGGTTCAGCGTGGAGAGCGGAATGTGGAACTGCTCGGCGGCCTCGGTCTGGTTGCCGTTGCAACGCTCCAGCTTCTCGACGATGATGCGGCGCTCGATGTCTTCGAGGATGTCGAAGAGCGAGGCGTTGGGATTGTGCTCCAGCAGGGCGTCCTGAAAGCTGCGCCCGGTGATGTGGCCGGGCAGCAGTTCGGAGCCGATCACGGGGCCGGAAGAAAGCACCACGCCGCGCTCGATGGAGTTCTCCAGCTCGCGCACGTTGCCGGGCCACTCGTAGTCCATCAGGGCGCGCAGGGCGTCGGCGGAGAGCTTGCGCGGAGCCATGCCGTTCTCGTCGGCATAGAACTCGAGAAAGTGCTGGGTGAGCAGGGGAATGTCTTCGCGGCGGGCGCGCAGGGGCGGCAGGTCCACGGTGATGACGTTGAGCCGATAGAAGAGGTCCTCGCGGAACTTGCCGTCGCGCACGGCCTGGCGCAGGTCCACATTGGTGGCGGCGATGATGCGCACGTCCACCTGGACCTCCTGGATGCCGCCCAGGTGTATGAAGCGGCGGTCCTGGAGCACGCGCAGAATTTTGGCCTGGGTGTCCATGCCCATAGTGGCAATTTCGTCCAAGAACAGTGTGCCGCCGTTGGCCACTTCGAACAGGCCCTTTTTCGAGGCGATGGCCGAGGTGAAAGCGCCCTTCACGTGGCCGAAGAGTGTGGACTCCAGCAGTTCCGAGGGCATGGCGCCGGTATTGATCGGCAGAAACGGCTTATCCTTGCGCGGCGAATGGGCGTGGATGGCCTTGGCGATCAGTTCCTTGCCGGTGCCGCTTTCGCCCTGGATCAGTACCGTCGACCGGCTCGGCGCCACCTGCGCCACGAGGTCGAAGACCTTCAGCATGGATTCGCTTTTGCCCACGATATTGGCGAAGTTGTAGCGCTGCTTGAGGGTGCGCTTGAGTTGCAGATTCTCTTCTTCGGCGCGATGCCGGGCCACGGCGGAGCGGATGTCGGCCAGCAGCTTCTCGTTGTCCCAAGGCTTCTGGACAAAGTTCTCCGCCCCGGCGCGGATGGCTTCCACAACGTTATCCACCGTGCCATAAGCCGTAATCATGATGACCGGCAGTTCGGGCTGGCTCTCCCTGATCTGGGGCAGCAGCTCCAGGCCGCTCTGGCCAGGCAGTGCCAGGTCCAGCAGTACCAGATCGAAGTTCTCCTGCTCCAGTGTCTTCAGACCCTTTTCGCCGTCGACGGCCATCGTGACCGTGTAGCCTTCGAGCGTAAGCAGCACTTCCAGCGACTCGCGGATAGCCGCTTCGTCGTCGATCACAAGAATGCTGACGCCGCTGGGGACGCCGTTTGTTGCGGGTGCGGAGATAGACTCGTTCAAGGGCAGCTCGACCTCAGGCATGGACAGAATTCCTCAATAGCGGAAACTCAAGATGAAAGGTTGTGCCGGCGCCAACCGCGCTTTCGACATGAATTTTGCCCGCGTGTTCCTGAATGATGCCGTAGGAGACGGAAAGACCCAGTCCGGTGCCGCGCCTGGCTCCAGGCTTGGGCATCGTCTTGGTGGTGAAGAATGGATCGTAAATGCGCTTCAGGTGCTCGGGAGCGATGCCCGAGCCGGAGTCGGACACCAAGGCTTCCACATGCCCGTTGGCCAGCGTGGCCACGCGCAGATGGCCACCGTCCGGCATGGCGTCCTTGGCGTTCAACAGCAGATTGAGAAATACCTGCTGAAGCTTGCCGGGGTTGCCTTGGATCGCCGGCAGCGTCTCCGCCAACTCCAGGTCCACCACAATCTGCGCCGTCTTGAACTGATGCTCCAGCAGCGAGAGCGTGTCGCGGATGACCTGGTTCAGATTCGTCTCGCGAAATTCGGTGGTCGAGGTGCGGGAGAAGTTCAGCAGGCCATTGGCAATTTCGGCGGCGCGAAAGCTTTGCTGGGTGATCTTGTCCAGCACCGGTCCCAGGCGCGTATCGCCCTTCAGTTGCTTCGAGAGCATCTGCGCATACGACGAGATGACCGCCAGCGGCGTATTGATTTCATGGGCCACGCCGGCTGCGAGCAGGCCGATGGAACTGAGCTTATCGGCCTGGGTAAGTTGAGCCTCCAGCGTTATCCGCTCGGTGATGTCGTCCACCAAAATGATGCGGCCCACGGAGACAAAGTCCCGCGAAAGCAGGGGCGCCACGGCGATGTTGACGGTGCGCAACTCGCCGGCGCGGGTGGTCAGCGGGAACTTGTAGAGGTGATGCACGCCGGGTTCGTTGCGGAAGCTGTCCAGGGCATCGACACACTCCTGCGGGAAGACGGCGCGAACCGCCTGGCCGATGGCCTCCGAACGGCTGAAGGCATACATGGCCTCCATCTGCGCGTTCCAGCTTTCGATGCGGTCGTCCAGATCGAGGGCCAGGATGCCCACGTTGATCGACTCGACGATGTTCTCGTTGAACTCCTTGAGCCGCTCGAATTCGCCCACTTTTTCCGCGAGGCGTGCATAGAGGCTGGCGTTCTGGAGGGCGATGCCGATGTAGCTGGCCAGCGACTCGAGCAGTTCCACGTCTTCGCTCGACAGGAAATCGCCGCCGATGGTGCGGCCGAGGCCGATGACGGCGATGGTGCGCGAGGCGTCTGCGTCATAGGAACTGCCGTCGCCGGCCTGCATCTGGCCTTTGGCCACGCGGCAGGGCAGATAGTAGTTCAAATCGAGCAGGGCGGCGGTGCGTTGTTCGTCCTCGGGCAGGTGCACCGCTTGTTGTGCATTCTCCAAAAAGATATGGGAGTGGTCCGTGGCCTCGTCGAAGTTCAAAAAGCCCAGCGCCAGCCGGTCCTTGGCGGCTCGGGCTTCGGCAGGCAGTCCGTGCGCTGCAGCCAACTGCAACTGGCCGGAATCCTGGGTCAGGAAGACCGCGACGCGTGCCACCAGCAGCGTGCGCGGCAGCCGCTCCACAATCGACTGCAAGAGGGCCTGGAGATCGGTCTCCGAGCTGAGACCGCGCCCGAACTCGACCAGAGCCTTGCGATAGTCGTAGCGGTGGCGGTCGAAGGCCTTGTCGACCCAGCCTTGAATGCGGCGCTTGAGGGGGTCGAAAAGGGCCGCCGTGGCCAGGATGGTGAGGATCAGGCTCCACTCGCGCACCGACTCGGGCACGCGGGTGTGAACAAACTCGGTGACCAGCGCGATGATGCCGAAATAGGTACCGAGCAGCAGGCCGGTGGCCAGCGTATAGGCCACGCCGCGCTTGAAGATCAGGTCGGTGTCCATCAACCGGTAGCGGACGATGGCCCAGCAGAAGGTGAGGGGCAGAAACACCAGCGACAGGCCTGCCAGCCGGGTTAGCAGGCTGGGCATATTCCATTCGCAGAGGAAGGGAATGGCATAGAACAGCGTGAAGGGCAGAATGGCCAGCAACGCGCCGCGCGTGAGCCACTTTAGCTGCTGGCGCTGGAGAGGCGTGTCGGCCTGGCTGTAGCTGCGCAGGAAGAGGCCGGCGGCCAGCAGATAGAAGATCGCGTCGTAGGCGGTGGCGGCCTTGTTGAGCCGGTGCAGCAGGAGGCCGGTCGCCTCCCGTGTCTGGATCGTCCAGACCCACAGGCCCAGCAACCCGGCTCCGGGCGCATAGATGAGCGGCAGCAGCCAGCGGCGGCGAATATTCTTGAGCCGCTCCTCGGGAAAACTGAGGGCAAAATGCAGAAACAGCGCCGGCTGCAACGACTCCGCCAGCACGTTGGTCCAAAAGACGACCCAGTCCAAAGTGTCGAACTTGGCCGTGTACTTGAGCGCGTAGAGGGCGAACGAGACCAGGCAGAACAGGTAGAAATGGGTGGCGCGCGGGGCGGTCCAGCGCCGGAAAAGCACATAGATGCCGATGGCCAGATAGATGAGGCCGATGGCGCGCAGACCTACCGTCATGCCCCGGTAGGCGGGCTCGGGAATGACCTGCACATCCAGCGCGACGCCGTTGCGCGCGATCTGGTAATTGGCCTTGCCGTAGATCTCGGTGCGATAAAGAACCCGTTCCAGGTCGGCAACGTGTTCGATTTTGGAGTAGCTGGTTTGCGCAAGCAGGTTTTTCGCATGGACGGCGCTGTGCTGACCGGCGTGCTCGGACGGCGCCTTGACTCCCACCCCGTTGAGCAGATTCTGCGGCTGCTCAACGCGATGCGGGGCGGGAGTTTCCGCCGTTACCGGGGTTTCGTCGAGCAGGTTTTGAGCCGGTTCTCCGCCGTGCTGGGCAGAGTTTTCCGGGGCCACCTGGGCCGCGGTGAGCAGGTCGTGCTCCTGAATGCCGGCGTGCTGACCGGGACTGTTGGGCAGCACCTTGACCGCCTCCAGCCCGTTTCCCCCTTGCGCCTCGCTCCACCACACCCCGTCGTCGGGCTGCTGAAAGCTGTTCTCCTGACGAAGGTTCAAGATAGCCAACACAAAGAGAACAGCCGTAGCTACGGCTAGCAGTGTCGCTTGCAAACGAGTGATCAGGTTTGTTTCCATGGGGGAGCACTCTGCTTCAAACAATCTTATGCTGCACGCCAGTTGCCATGTGTGCGAAAGCTGCGCAATGTCGCGAAAGTATTCGGCAATTCATTCAGATTACGCGAGATAGAGACGCGCCGTTCCCTCAAACGTCACCCCGGACCGCCTGAATCTCTCCTAAAAATGCATAAAACAGTAGGCTGTATACGTGAAAGAGGATGCGCCTATTGAAATTGGTAGACCATTAGGGCCAGGCAGATAGGAGTTTAGGGCCACGGATGTTTCAAAAGCAACCGTTGTTGTAACCCTCAGGTTCCGCGGGGAAACAGGAGGGGTATGGACATCCACGTCCGCAAGGCGACTCTCTTGGGAAAAATCACCTTGCACGCGGCGAAGCGGAACAGGCAGATTGTGAAACTGCTCTTGAGCCGCGGAATCGGCGGGACTTTCAGGCTTGTCCGTAGCTGGCTTTGGGTCCATGCTTGCGCTGGTAATGGTGTTCGCTTACGTGGGCGGGAATCCCGGCCTCGCTCGCTCCCAGCAGAATGCTGCGGAATGCCAGGCGGGCAATGTACTCCAGCACGTCGGCGGTTTCCATGGCTGCGGTGGCCGTCTTGCCCCAGGTAAACGGCGCATGGCCGGCGACCAGAACGCCGGGAACGGCGATGGGGTCGAGGCCCAACTCGCGGAAGTGCCGGACGATGACAGCGCCGGTATTGCCCACATAGTCCTCCTCCACTTCTTGGGCGCTGAGCGCCGCGGTCACCGGAACCGGCCCGTGAAAGTAGTCGGCGTGAGTGGTGCCGAGGCAGGGAATCGCGCGCCCGGCCTGGGCCCAGGAGGTCGCAAACTCGGAGTGGGTGTGGACCACGCCGCCAATCTGCGGAAACTCGCGATAGAGCAGGGTGTGCGTAGCGAGGTCGCTGGAGGGGCGCAGACTGCCTTCGACAATCTTTCCGTCCAGGTTGGTGACGACCAGGTCGGCTGCGGTCATGGTGGCGTAATCCACCCCGCTGGGTTTGATGACCAGCAGCGGCTCGGCGCCGGTGCGGTCGATGCCGCTGACGTTGCCAAAGGTGTGGGGCGCCAAGCCGCGCCGGGAAATTTCCCGGTTGGCGTGGAGAACTTCTTCGCGAAGGGCAGCAAGCAGCATAAGTGGAATCCTCGGAAGTAATTGGGTATATCGGAAAGCGTTTACCGCGTCAAGTCTATCAGTCCACAGCGCCATCGCCGCAATCGCTTTCAGTTCACTCGTCCTTATCTCCGCGTGGTTGTTGGCGCTTCTGCGCGACTTCCACCAAAAATTCCCGGCACAGCGATAGGTCACTATTCGTGCGGACGCTGTAAACTTGCGCCCAGTGCGGGCGTCTACCTGAGTGATGGCAGCCGGCACAGCATTGGAACCGATGACCATGGCAACGGCAGAAGAACTTGCCGCGCAAGAGTTTTCCAGTCTTGTGCAAGCCCACCGGCAGCAGATTTTCCGGTTTCTGCTTGCGTCCACGCGCGACCTCGACTTGGCCGAGACGCTGACGCAGGAGTGTTTCCTGAAGGCCCATCG
>JAATFE010000159.1 GCA_015655365.1 Terriglobales bacterium | reverse complement strand
TGCAGCACATCGTCGACAAGACGTGCGCGCAGGGTAAGTGCGCCTGTTCCAAGGCGGCAGCAAACATGGCGGGGAACTAAGGAGAGCCGATAAATGCCAGAGCGAAATCAGTATCAGGTCAAAACGCTCACGATCGATGGCAAGGAAGTCTGCGCAGCCGAGCATCAGACCATTCTCGAAGTGGCGCGCGAGAACGGTATCGATATCCCGACCCTTTGCCATTTTGAGGGACTGAATGAGATCGGCGCTTGCCGCTTATGTCTGGTCGAAGTCAAAGGCAGCAACAAGCTGCTGCCCGCCTGCTATACCCAGGCGCAGGAAGGGATGGAGGTAACGGCGCATTCGCCGCAACTGCAAGAGTATCGGCAGTTGATACTCGAGTTGTTGTTCACCGAGCGCAACCATGTGTGCGCAGTGTGCGTTTCCTCCGGCAACTGCGAATTGCAGACGATGGCGCAGCAGCTTGGCGTCAACCATGTCACGCTGCCCTATCTCCACATCAAGTGCGCCACCGACGGCTCCCATAAGCGCTTTGTTGCCGATCATAATCGCTGCATCCTTTGCGCCCGCTGCTTGCGTGTCTGCGACGAGATTGAAGGCGCGCACACCTGGGACATTACCGGACGCGGCATCGGCGCGCGCATGATCTCCGATCTCGGCGAGCGTTGGGGCGACTCGGAAACCTGCACCAGTTGCGGCAAGTGCGTGAGTGTTTGCCCGGTGGGCGCGCTGGTGGAAAAGGGCAAAGCGGTAGCGGAGATGACCAAGCCCAACTTCCTGCCATATCTCCTTCAGATGCGTGGGGAGGCACAATGACGGAGAAAGCACGGATTGCAACGCTTTGGCTGGATGGCTGTTCGGGCTGTCATATGTCGCTGCTCGACATCGATGAGCGAATTCTGGAAATCGCTCCGTTAATCGATCTGGTCTACAGCCCGGTGGTGGACGCCAAGGAGTTTCCCGAAAACGTCGATCTCACCCTTGTCGAGGGTGCCATTGCGAGCGGCGAAGACATCGCGAAAATTAAACTGGTGCGCAGCCGGACCAAGCTGCTGGTGGCGCTGGGCGATTGTTCCGTGACGGGCAATGTTCCCGCCATGCGCAACAACTTTCTCCTTGAAGACGTGCTGCAACGCGGCTACGTCGACAACGCCACGGATAACCCCGGAGCGCCTACCCGCGAAGTCCCGAAACTCGAGCCCAAGGTGATTCCCCTGCACGAGCTGGTGCCCGTGGATCTGTTTGTACCTGGATGCCCGCCCTCGGCGGACCTGATCTTTTTCGTCCTGAGCGAGGTGCTCGCCGGGCGCGTTCCCGACCTGTCCACTCAGTGCCACTTTGGCAATTAGGAGCGGCCTGACTCGCTGCGGCAAGTTGTGGCACTGATGAACCCGGTGCCTGAAGCCGCACTGAAGTTGGGTGCCCCATCCTTTCGCCTTTTTTGGCGAAAGGGTGGGAAACCTCAACCCTCAACCTGGCCCGTTCATAGGGAGTTAAAGAATGCAGACGATCCGAATCGAAGGAATCACAAGGGTTGAAGGGCACGGAAAAATCACCATCCGGCTCGACGGCAACGGCACGGTGCAGGACGCCCATCTTCATGTGCTTCAGTTCCGTGGATTTGAAAAATTCTGCGAGGGCCGGCCGTTCTATGAGATGCCGTCGCTCACCGCGCGCATCTGCGGCATTTGCCCCATCAGTCACTTGCTCGCCGGCGCCAAGGCTGCCGATGCCATCATGGGGCTGCGCATTCCGGAAGCGGCCGAAATGCTGCGCCGCGTCATCCATCTGGCGCAAGTGACCCAGTCGCACGCGCTCAGCTTCTTTTACCTCTCCTCGCCCGACTTTTTGATGGGCTGGGACGCCGATCCTTCGGAGCGGAATGTGCTCGGGTTTGCCGCCAAGCATCCCGATCTGGCGCTCAGTGGGATTCGCCTGCGCAAGTGGGGCCAGCAAGTCATCGAAGTGCTCAGCGGCAAGCGGATCCACGGTCACTGGATCGTGCCCGGTGGCGTGGCTTCGCCGCTCACCATCGCGCAGCGGGACGCGATTCTGAAAGGGATTCCGGAAGCTCTGGCAACCGCGACACGCACCCTCGAGTTTTTCAAGCACATGATGGAAAAGTTGAGCGAAGAGGTCGAGGTCTTCGGCAACTTCCCCTCCATGTTCTTGGCGCTGGGCCGCAAGGACGGCAACCTGTGCCTCTATGGTTCGCGCAGACGCCACGAGGGCTGGCTGCGCTTTGCCGACGCGGATGGAAACATCGTGGCCGACGAAATCCATCCCAGGGATTACCAGGACTACATCGGTGAAAGCGTCGACGAGAGCAGCTACATGAAAGCGCCCTACTACAAGCCGCTGGGATTCCCTGCCGGCATCTATCGCGTTGGCCCCGCGGCCCGGCTCAACATGGCGCGCCAATGCGGCACGCCTCTGGCCGACGAGGCCCTAAACGAGTTCCGCCGGACCTACGGCGAAGTTTCGCTCAGCTCATTCCACAATCACTACGCTCGGCTCATCGAGGCGACCTTCGCCATTGAGCGCATGGAACAGATCCTCCTTGACCCCGAAATCCTCGACAAGGACATTCGCGCCGAAGCCAAAGCGAATGAAGCGGAGGGCGTAGGCATCATCGAAGCGCCGCGCGGCACGCTCATTCACCACTACAAGGTCGACAGCAATGGCATGATGACCGGTGCTAACCTCATCGTTGCCACGGCGCACAACACGCTGGCCATGAATCGCGGCCTCAAGCAGGTGGCTGACAACTACCTCTCTGGCCACGAGGTCACTGAAGGCATGTTGAACCGGATGGAAGGCATGGTCCGCGCGTTCGATCCCTGCCTCAGCTGCGCGACCCATGCGGATGGGCGCATGGCGCTGGAGGTCGATGTGCTGAACCCGGACGGAAGCCTACAGCAGAGAATTACGCGGTAGCAACTTCTTCTTCAGACCCAAGCAGAAACCGGGCAGCCATTTGGCTGCCCGGTTTCTATGAGAGCGTTTTCTCGTGGATGTAGAGTGGCTTTGAAAGGGCACGGCTTTAGCCGTGCCGTAAAATGGCCGGATTGATTGGGCTTCAGCCCCTGAGGGATGCCTCTCCGTCCACACCAACAAGAAAAAGCGCTATAGCATTTTCGGAATTGCTGTAGACCGAAAGCACGCGGCTAAGTGCCTTTTTCCTCAAGAAAAAGGCACCTTGCACGCCCCTTAAAAAGTCTATATGTATTCCGAAAATGCTCTAGCAACTGAAGTGGAAGACCGATCTACTCGTACCGCAACGCCTCGGCCGGCAGCACCCGCGCTGCGGCGGACGAGGGGTAGAGCGTGGCCAGCAGCGAAATTCCGATGGAGACTACGGAGACAATCACCCCATCCAGCAGCCGCGGCGCAAAGGGCAGGGTATCGATCGAGTAGACCTCGGCCGAGAGATG
>JAATFE010000450.1 GCA_015655365.1 Terriglobales bacterium | reverse complement strand
GTGGTTGATCAGTTCGGAGACCGCGCCCCAGTCGGAAACCACGAAACCGTCAAAGCCCCACTCCTTGCGCAGAATCTGCGTCAGGATGAAGGGGTTGGCGGAAGCGGGAACGCCGTTGATGGAGTTAAAGGAACTCATCACGGTGGCCGCTCCGGCCTCGACTGCGGCGCGATAGGGTTCCAGGTAAACCTGGCGCAAGGTGAGCTCGCCCATATCCACGGCGTTGTAGTCGCGCCCCGCAATGGCCCCGCCGTAGGCGGCAAAGTGCTTTACGCTGACGGCAGCGGAATCGGGTTTGGTAAGATCGCCCTGCTGGTAGCCATTGACCCAGGCGCGAGCCATGGCCGAGCCCAGGTAGGCGTCCTCGCCGTTGGACTCGACGATGCGTCCCCAGCGCGGGTCGCGGGCAATATCCACCATGGGCGAAAAGACCCAGGGAATGCCGTCGGCACGGGCCTCCACAGCGCTTGTATGCGCCACGGTCTCGGCTGCCGCCGGGTCCCAACTGGCGGCCAGGGCCAAGGGCACGGGAAACGTGGTCCGGTGGCCGTGAATCACGTCCAATCCAAAGAGGATGGGAATGTGCAGACGGGTTTTCTCCACGGCGATGTGCTGGTAGTGATTGGTGGCTTCGGCGCCCACCACGTTCAGCATCGATCCCACCTGGCCCTTGGCAGCGAGCTCGTCGTACTTGAGATTCGAGGCGCCGGGGCCGGTGGCGTACCCGGCCGAAAACTGCACCAATTGCCCGATCTTCTCGTCGAGCGTCATCTTCTTCAGGAGCGCATCGACCCGGGCATTCAGCTCCTTCGACGCCAACTGGGAATTGGGAACGGGCCTTGTTTGGGCATCGGAAGGGAGCGCGGCAAGGCCGGTCAGCGACACAAGCAGGCACAGGGTGCGAAAGGAGCGATTTGGAGTCATTCTCATGGCTCGCCCATGATAAATCGTTCAAACCTTGAATGTCTGTCGCTGAGGGAAAGCGCCCTCCGCGGCTCGTCTTCCTGACTTCCGAAGGGCTCAATCGTCGTAAAAACAAAGACATATCGCCTTGGACCCCGGAAATGCACTACTCTTGGCAAGGACACGCATGACCAAGTTTCTTTCCAGACTCAATAAGGCGGTGTTGCAGGCCCTCGCCAACGACGTGATCAACACGGCCAAGGCAGTGGCGTATTCCGGCATGTTGATGCTGTTCCCTGCCATGCTGGTGATTACCACTCTGCTGGCGCAGGTGCCGGAAGGCAACACGCTGGTGGGCGAGATTCGCGCCTCTTTTGAGCAGTTCATGCCCGCCGACACGATGGACCTGCTGCAATCGTATGTGCTGACGCGCCGCATCCACTCCGTCCAGGTGGTTCTCTCGGCCACCAGCCTCAGCATCTTTGCCGGCCTGGGCATGATGCTGTCGTTGATGGAGGGTTTTCGCCGCTCCTATCAACTGCCGTCCGAGACCTGGGGTTTTTGGGGACGCCGCTTGCGCGCCCTGCTGCTGGTGCCGATCGCGCTGGTTCCGCTGTCGTTGGCAACCCTGGTGGTGGTCTTCGGCCATCAGATCGAAATCTGGATGATCGCGAACTCCGACCACGAGTTGCGTGTGATGGTGCTGGTTTTCTGGCGCTTGGTGCGCTGGTCGGTTGCCTTCGGAACCAGCACGGCGGTGTTGACCGTCTTGTACCACTTCGGCACCAAGCGCAAGGAACACTGGCTCTGGGTTGCTCCGGGAGCCGCCGCCGGCACGCTTCTCTGGTTCCCTTCCACGCTGGCTTTCGGCTGGTATGTGACCCGGATTGCCGACTACTCCATGTTCTACGGCTCCTTCGGCGCCGGCATCGCCACCCTGGTCTGGCTCTATATCACCGCCTTCAGCGTGCTGGTGGGAGCGGAACTGAACGGCGTCTTTTTCCGGGAGCGCCAGGAGCAGGTTTCCGCTTCCGCCAAATCGAACGCGGCCCCTTCAAGTCTGTGATAGTTCTCACCGCCCATTCCGACCGGCAGGATTCATAATAGACAAGGGCTTCTGCGTTTATACCCCACATGTACAATGAAGCGGGCCGCGACGCAATTGGCCCTTGCAGCGAACCGAAACGTTTCTGGAGTAATCCCCATGTCATTTGCTGAACTAAGCCTGACCGATTCCGCATCGCAACGCCGCGCAAAGATCGTTGCCACCCTCGGGCCGGCGTCCAATACAGAGCCCGTATTCCGGGATCTGGTCCGCGCAGGCCTGGATGTTGCTCGCCTGAACTTTTCCCATGGCACCCACGAAGAAAAAACGGCGCTGATCAAGATGATCCGCAAGGTGAGCCGCGAGGAGCACAAGCCTCTTTGCATTCTCGGCGACTTGCAGGGACCCAAGATCCGCACCAACAAGCTGAAGGGCGGAGAGCCCGTTCTGCTCGTTGCCGGCGAGCGGCTGACCATCACGCCGCGTGAGCTTTTGGGCGACGCCTCCATCGTTAGCACCACTTTCAAGACCCTGGCAGAGAACGTCGAGCAGGGCTCGCGCATTCTGCTTTCCGACGGCCTCATCGAACTGCGCGTTCACGAAGTGGACGGCAACGACGTGGTTTGCGAGATCATCAACGGCGGCATGTTGGGCGAGAAAAAGGGCATCAACCTGCCCGGCATCGCAGTCCGCGTTCCCTCGTTGACCGAAAAGGACGCCGAGGATCTGGAATTTGCGCTGAAGGCCGGCGTGGACGCCATTGCCGTTTCCTTCGTCCGCACGGCCGAAGACATTCGCCTGGTCCGCAATCGCGTAACAGCCCTGGGCGGCGAGACGTGGATTATCGCCAAGCTGGAAAAGCCTCAGGCCATCGAGCACCTGGACGCCATTCTGCAAGCAGCCGACGGCGTCATGGTCGCCCGCGGCGATCTGGGCGTGGAAGTGCCGCCGGAAAAGGTTCCGGCCATCCAGAAGCACATCATCCGCCGCGCCGGCGAGTACCGCAAGCCGGTCATCACGGCCACCCAGATGCTGGAGTCGATGATCGAGAACCCGCGGCCCACGCGCGCGGAAGCCTCCGACGTGGCCAACGCCATCTACGACGGCACCGACGCAGTCATGCTCTCCGGCGAGTCGGCCATGGGCAAGTACCCGGTGGAAGCGGTCGCCATGATGAGCCGCATCGCCTCCGAGGCGGAACGCAACATCAAGGAAGACAACCAGAACGCTCCCCGCCTGCGGCGGCGCCAGTTGTCGATTGCGGAGACCATCTGCGAGTCGGCGGCTTACGCGGCAGACGATCTGGACTTGCGCGGCATCGCTCTGTTCACCGAGTCCGGAACCACCGCCCGCCAGCTCTCGAAGTACCACCCCACGGCGCCGATCTTCGCGCTCAGCCCGGTGGATGTCACCATCAACCGCCTCAACCTGCTGTGGGGCACCACGCCCATCCGCTGCCCCAAGGTGAACAGCACCGAGGCCCTGGTGGATGTTGCCGAGAACCTGCTGGAGCAGAGCGGCTACGTCAGGCCCCACGAAGTGATCGCCATTGTGGCCGGAACCCGCACCAAGTCCGGTTCCACCAACTTCCTTCGCCTGCACGTAATCGGTGAAAACAACCAGGCAGGGATCAAGTTCTTCTCGACCCACGAGGACGAGACGGTCCCCGCTCCTGAAGAGGCTCCCGTCGTCGTGGAAATCCCCGCGGCCCCGGTGGCGCACGCGCGTGCGGCCAGGACCAGGCGCGCTGCAATCAAGAAAACACCTGCCAGGGTAGTCAAGGCGCCGAAAGCGGCCAGGGCACCCCGCAAGAAGTAAGTAGCCTCAACGCTCCAACGCAAAGCGCCACTCCCTTGGGAGTGGCGCTTTGCGTTGGGAGGGCGTATCGCCTATGCTTACCGGCCAATCTCCAGAACCGACAAGCTTTTGCAAATCTTCCGCACCAGCAAATCGGCAACTTCAGTGTGACGAGGAATTGCTTCCATCTGTCCGGTTTCCGGATTGATCCAAAGGGAGTGTGAGGCTCCTTCGCGCTTGAGATAACACCCATGCAAGCGCAAATGGCGCAACAGGGTTTCGCGCTTCACAGGATGGTTACCGTCTCGCGAAGCGCATCCGCCGGAACCCCGCGCAGTCCGTCTTCGCGGCGGTCTTCCAGAATCAGTTGAATGGCTGCGCCCAGGCTTTCGCGGCACTCTTCAACACTGTGCCCCTGTCCGTTGGCGCCAGGAATCTCAGGGGACCAGGCGACAAACCAATTGCCGTCTCGCTCGATGATCGCAGTGAATTCGTTGCGCATGGGAGGAGTATAGAACTAAATCCGCTTTTCAGGCTGGGAGAAGATTTGACTTTCCAAGGTTGCACTTGGAACAGAGCATTTACAGATTCTCAAGAACGGTTT
>JAATFE010000319.1 GCA_015655365.1 Terriglobales bacterium | reverse complement strand
TAGAGCGAAACCAGAGTCCCTGTGGCCCGGAGAGTTTCGTGCAGGGTCGCCGCTCCCTGATGGTCGCGTCGACTTTGGTGTAGTGCTTTCGGGATACACCAACTCTGGTTTCGCTATAATTTGCAGGTTATGGAAAAGCGCCTTCGAAAGGGCGAGAAGCGTCACGGCATAAGCATTTCTGAGCAAGCAGAGTTTTTCCGCAGCCTATTACCTGTTTAGCCCCTGCCGGCGCGCTCTTCTGCCACCTCTGATCCCCCTGGCGGAAGTCGAAGAGTAGCGTCCGCTTCTCATGCGTGAGTCGCGGACGCCTCCAGAAGCGGTCTGGGATCGCCGTTCGCAATCGACCAGCCTCGGCGATGTTCCTACTGTGCGCCCTTCTTGAGAATCTCATCGGCAAAGTAGTTATGCACCTTGGCTTCGTCGTGCAGCATTTCAAAGTAGGCGTTCCTGAGCAGTTGAGCGTGCCCGTCGCGGAGCCCCTGGCGGATCAGTTGCTGCACCCGCGGGTCGTTCAATTCGCGTTGCCCGGCGGCCTCTCGTGAGATCAGCTTATAGATCGCGTAGCCCACCGCGCGATGTCCAGGGCCCGCTCCGTCGTACACCGGCAGGATCTCCGTGATTTGTCCCGGCTTCAGCTTGCTGATGGCGTTGTAGGCCTCCGGCTCGCTATGCAGGGCCGACTCCGCCACAAAGCCCATATCGCCGCCATTCGAGGCGGTGTTCGCGTTCTCGGAGAAGTTCATCGCCACGTTGCCAAAGTCCTGGCCGCTTTCCAATTGGTTGTGCAGGACCTGAATCTTCTTCTTTGCGTCGGCGTCGCCAGAGGCCTTGTTATTTTGCAGGTTGCCGGTCTGCTGCGCGGGCGCGCCTGTCACCACGATCTGCGCCAGGTGGTACTGAGGCTCAATCAGGTTGAATTCCGACTTATGCGCCGCAAAATAATTGCTGATTTCGGAGTCGGTGATGTTGATCTTCGACTCGATCTCCTTGTTCAGAAGCTTGGTCTTGGTTAGCTGCCTGCGGATGTCGCGCTTCAAATCGTCGATGGTGATGTTGCGCTGCTTGAGCTGCTTGTCGAACTCTTCTTGCGTGTAGGGTGCCTTCATCTCCGTCAGCTTGGCGTTGACGTCCTCATCGCTGGCGGCCAGATTGAGCTTGGCGGCGCGCTGCTGCAAAATTTCGTCTTCGATCATCCCATGTAGAACCGTCAGCCTCGCAATGTCGGCCTGTTCTTGAGACGGCTTTTGCGGATTGTCACCCAGGTTGGCCAGGTAATACCGCTCCACCTCGGAACGCTGAATCTCTTTGCCATTCACGGTGGCCATAACGTCCGGAGACGGGGAGCGGTGGCAGGCGATGACTGGGACCAGAAGGGCTCCGCTCAACAGAATGAGGGAGGCGAAACGGAAACGCGCCGGAAAAACGGATTCGACTTGCAACCTGTTGTCTCCTATAAGGCCTCGGAGGCCCTGACTTTCAAGGATAAATCCATTAGCCTGTGCAGCGATACCGCGTCATGGCCTATTTCCCGGTTCCGGCAGCCTGCAACTGCGCAGCCGGCGTGGCGACCGGCGGTTCGATGCCCTCGGCGCGCAGGGCGCGGTCGATCACCCGCCAAAGCAGCTCTTCGGGCAGGGCGCCGTTGACGCGCTCGCCATCGATGAACAGCGCGGGCGTCCCTTCCACTCCTAACGACTCCGCTTCTTTTGCCGAAGCGCGCACCTGGGTCTCGTCCTGCTTGGCCAGGCAGGCGTCCAACTTGGTGGCGTCGAGCTTGCCCAACAGGCCTTGCTGGCGCGCGATGCGATCCAGGGCGGCAAAGCTCTTGGCTGGAATGCGGTCGGGGCCGCTCACCTCGTCGCCGTGAGAGTGGAGGTAATCCACATAGGCCCAATACGCCTCGCCGCTCTGTGCAGCCAGGCAATTGGCGTCCACCGAGGCGTGCATCGCCCACGGATGGATCTCGACCAGCGGATCGTCCTTGTAGATGAAGCGCACCAGGCCCTTGTAGCGCTCCATCGCTCCCGGAAACAGCGACTGGTGCATGCGGGCGCAATAGGGGCACTCAAGATCGTCGAAATTGATGACCGTGACCTTGGCCGCGGGATTCCCCCGGACCGGGCGTCCGGCCACGTCAATGGAGAAAACGGGGTCCTTGGCCAAATCGAACTTCTCCAGCTTGGCCAGGGTCTTGCCGTCGGTCGAGATCAGGAACTCGACCACCGTCTTCTTGGTTCCGCGCGTGAGCGTGACGGGCAAGGTGTCGTAGCCGGGAATCTGGCTCGGCTTGCGCGGTTCCAAGGCCACGGTGTAGTCCTGCGGCACATTGAACTGGGCGCGGACCATGACCTCGATGTGGCGGTTGAGGGACAGATCCTGCGTTCCCTGCGAAGTCGATTGGGCCTTGCAGCCCGCGGCCATGCACAGTGCGAGCAGGCCGGCCATCAAATGTGTACGCGACAAAGGTGATTCCTCTCAGAAAGAATACTCCAGCGGAGTCTGAAACGGGCTGTTGGAGCGCATTTGTCCCTAACGCTAGACAGTAGACGCGATAGCTGGCGAAAGGCAACCGCGGCCCATGCTCGCCTCAAGTCGAATTAGTACGCCGGCGGCAGGTTGGGGTCGCGAAACACCGAGTTCGATCGCCGGATGTCTCCCACCGATCCGAAGTTAGCCAGCGTGAAGCTGTAGAGATACTGCGTCTCGTCGCGCACCGAGCCCAGGGCGAAGCGCCGGTAACCCAAACTGATTCCGCAGCAATTCCAGTTGTAGACCGCCTGCACTCCGGCATATTGCAGCGCGCCGTGCACAAAGTCGTAGCCGCCGTTTGCGGCCAGGTTGAAGCCCGTGCCGCTGGGCTTGCCAATGGAGAGGAAAGGCTGCACCTGCTGGCTCTGGATGAGCGAGGCGCTGGTCCCCTTTTCATCCACCGCGTTCAGCAGCGCATGACCCAGGCCCACCGTGGTGTGGCCCCAACTGTAGCCGGCAAACAGGTTGTCCGCCCCCAGCCGTCCATCCTTGGGGTCGTAGTCCAGGTCCCACTGAATGCGCAGGTTGTTGATGGCCTCAAAGCGCAACCGCGATGTGACTGGGGCCAGGTTGCGCCCCGAAGTCAGAAAGGCCACGCCGCTCAGGTCCAGGGTGGCGTCGAAAACATTCCGCTGGCCGGGAATCAGGGCGCCGCCGAATCTGGGGTCGATGAAATATTTCTGCGCAATCTGCCAACTGGCCCACTCCCGCGGTTTGGCCGTGCAACTCCCAGGCGTCTTGCCCTCGTCAACGGCGCAGGGCTGGTCGCCGGTGGGGCGCAGATAAAAGCGCTGGGTCAGCGAGAAACCCGCTTCGTTGGTGTTGGTGGCAATATCGGTTGTGTCCATCCGCAGCACATTGAGAGCCTGCGTGCCGATGCCGCCCACATAGCGATAGGTGAACTCGGTCTCAATCACATGGCGCAGCTCCCGGTTCCAGCGCGAGAGCAGAAAGTCGCGCTCCACAGCCGGCGGCCGGATGTCTACGGAGGCCTCGACGGCGGTCCGGTTCAGCGGATCGTGGCTCACCTTGGGAACTCCACCATTTTCGTCGGTAAGATCGGGGACCTGGCTGATCGAGTAGAAGGTGTCGCGCAGCGCGACCTCGGGAACCACGCTCCAGCCTCCCCCGCCAAAGGGAAGGGATAGGTGCGGATAGAAGTCGATGCGACCCACGTTGCGCGCGTGGAGACCGGGCTCCGAGCGTCCCAGGTAGCTTCCCGAGGACCCCAGCCCCCAATGGAACGGTGTGGGGCCCAGGGGCCGGTCCACCACGTCAAAGCGCACGTTCGGCAAGTGGATGATTCTGGCCTCATCGCCCGTTGTCGAACTGGCAAAGGTCTGAAACCGATCCAGTGAGATCGACGAAACCAGTCCCTGGTGCGTGTTGGCGGCAAAAATGTTGCTGGCTACCGTGGAACTGACGGCCAGCGAGTAGTTGTCGTTGAAGACCAGCCGGTAAACATAGCTTGACAGGTATTCCACGTTGCCGGCCACGCGCGTTTCGGCCGAAAGGTCCTTGCGGCCCTCGGCAACAATGTCCGCGCCACCCTGCTTGACGAGCACAGTCTTCGGGATTACGGGCAGGGCGGCGGACTTGGCGGTTGCTGCCGCGGTGAGCGCCGGCTCTTCCACGCCGCGATCGAACAGCGCATTCCAGCGCACCGTCACTTGATCGATCCCGGGACCCTTGTAGCGGAAATCTCCGTTGGGCGCCCACCCGCGCTTGCTGTAATATTCCGTGCCAACCACCATGTCCAGGCTGCGGTTGATCGCCCAGTACACCTGCTCGCCCACAATCGTGCCCTTGATCGTCGAGTTGCTCAGCACAGGAATCAGCAGCCCGCTCTCCCGGCCCGTATCGTCCACCGGGTGCCGCAGGTAAGGGATGTAGAAGATCGGCACGTTGAGAAACTTGAACAGGGTATTGCGGGCCGAAGCGCTCCCGTCCTCGATCTTGATGGCGCGGGAGATCAGCTTCCAGTCCGGCTTGGGCAGCCGGCAGTTGGTCATCGATCCGTCGATCATCTGGTAACTGCCCTCGCCGGTCTGGAGCAAAACCCTGCCGGAAAACAGAAACGGGTTGGTCGTGGAGTAGACGATGGCCCGGCCGGTGCGGCGGATGCCCAGCGAGCCGCTCACGTTATAAAAGCGCGCCGTGTGCATGTTCAGCCGCATGTCGCCGTGGTCGGCCTCGATCAGCACGTCGCTGGGGCCGCCCGCTACCTGCAAGTGGCCTTCCGCCTCCAACTCCGATGTTGACCGGTTATAGACCACTTTGTCGGCCCGCAAAATGTAGTCGCGGTAGTAGACCGTCACCTGGCCGGTGAGGGTCACCAGGTTGCCGTTCTGGGTCTGGCGCTGCGCTTCCAAACGAACCGGCACTCCGGTTGCCGCTGCCGGCTCCAGTTGCGCCACCGGCAGAATCTCCTGGCCGGGATCGTTGGGAAACGGCGCGGCCGTGGCGTCGCCGCTCGGGGCGTCTGCGGAGTTTTGCGGCGCGGGGGGTAGCCCATTAGTCAACGTCTGCCCTGCAACTTGCAGGTGACAGAGAGTCAGCAGCGTGATAAACACTAAATAACGAGGTCGCATCCTTTATCCAAGACCAGTGCAAGGCTCAGCATAGCAAAAGCCGCCTGCTTTGGAGGGGGACGCGCACCGCGTAGCTCTGGCAGTAGGCAAATTCCCGGGTTGTTTTACCGCGCGCGGATCTCACGATTCGGGCCATGCCTGCTTATTCTCTGCGGACCCTCCTCCCTCTCTTGAGAGGCAACGTCCGCAGCGCCCGTCGAATGGGCTGTGCGGACCTGAACAGCGGCGTCGGACCTGCAAGCAGCAGGCGAAACGCGCCGGAAGGGACTCTGGAGCTTTGAGCACATCCGCAAGCCAGGCCGAACTTGCACCCGCATGGAAAGAGGAAGTGAACCGGCGCCTTGCCGCGCACCAGAACCGCAAGGGCCCTGTGCTGGCCCAGCCGGCAAAGCCGGTTCAGCACGGCGCCAACAGCCTTGCCGCGCAGGCCGCTGCCCGCGTGGCTGCCCGCTATGCCAAGGCTCCCAGTTATAGCGATATGCTGGCCGAAGAGGCCCGCGCCGCCGTGCGTGCCGCCGAGGCTGCTTCCCGCGCCGCGCTCCATGCCCAGGCTGCCGCGGAATCCGTTCTGGCCGGCCTGGAGGCCGCCTCCAGTTCGGAATCCGAGCCCCAGTGGGAGCCGGAAGGTTTCCGCAGCCCCGCTCCCGAGCAGGCTCCTGCTCCGGCTTGGGAGCCAGCCCACGCCTCCGCGCCTTCTTCCAACTCGGCCTCTGCCGCCCAGTCGTTTGACGTTCGCTGGGAGCCGGATCTGCCCGTGCGTCCCGCTGCTCCCCCCGCTACCCGCGCCTCGCGCGGAACGGAGAGTGCGTTTGCCGACGATTGGTGGAACGCTCCCTCGCCGGCCGAAGATGCCGTCCAGATGGTCGAGCCTGCCCAGCCCATCCACGCCAACCTGATCGAGTTCCCTCGCGAAATTGTCGCCCCCCGCAAGGTTCGTCCTCGTCTGGCCGAAGGACCTTTCGCCACACCGGGTGAG
>JAATFE010000469.1 GCA_015655365.1 Terriglobales bacterium | reverse complement strand
GTTGGTGCGCTGGTCGCAGGTTCCTGGGCAGGCGGCGCACTGCGATGGCCTACCGCGTAACCCAAGCCGAAGAAGAGCCCGCAGAGCAGCACCAGTCCGAAGAAGATGGCCAGCAGGGTACCGGAGCCCAAGGTGAGTTCGGCGTCGTGCCGGCGTTGTACCGGCTCAAACTCCTCGTCGTCAAAGGCTCCGCGCATAGGCCGTCCTCGGTGCTTTTCAAAAAGAATTCAACGCATCGATCCTGGAACGACGCAAGATCTCCGCGGGTTATGAATGGACGCCATTTGAGTTTTTGGTGTCCGACCCTCGCCCTAAAAAACTGCGCGGCAAGGGTGGGGCACACAATTCAGTGGCGGCCTACCTGCTTGTGGAATTACTGCTTCTCTTCGGGTGCTGCTCCCAATTCTTTGGCCGCAGTGGCTAGCGAACCCATTTTGTTGAGCAGAGTGAGCAGTTCCATGGGCAGCGGGAAGACGATGGTGGTGTTCTTTTCCACGCCGATTTCGGTGAGGGTTTGGAGGTAACGCAACTGCAGGGTCATGGGCTGGGTAGCCATGAGTGAGGCAGCGTCGACCAGCTTCTGGGCGGCATTGAATTCGCCTTCGGCATGGATGATTTTGGAGCGCTTTTCGCGCTCGGCCTCGGCCTGCTTGGCCATGGCGCGAAGCATCTGCTCGGGCAGATCCACCTGCTTGACTTCAACCGAGATGACCTTGACGCCGAAGGGTTCCGTCCGCTGGTCGATGATGGACTGGATGCGCAGGTTGAGCTTGTCGCGGTGGCTGAGCAGTTCGTCCAGTTCGACCTCGCCCAGGACCGAGCGCAGGGTGGTTTGGGCAAATTGCGAGGTCTGGTAGACGTAGTTTTCGACCTTGATGGCGGCGTCGTTGGGATTGACTACATAAAGGGTGACTACCGCGTTCACTTTGAGGGTGACGTTGTCGCGGGTGATGACGTCCTGGGATGGGACCTCAAGAACCTGCTGACGCAGGGAGATGCGCACCATCTGATCCAGCGGCCGGAAAACGAGGATGATGCCGGGGCCCTTGGGCGTGGGCAAAGCGCGGCCCAGGCGGAAGATGACTCCACGCTCGTACTCGCGCAGGATCTTGATGGAGTTGACCAAATAGAGGACAACGATAATGACAAGAATCAGCGTCGGCAAAGGCAAATCGGCAACAGTCATGGGAGTTTCCTCACTCAGGACGGATTGTACTCCAAAGGGTTATGCGCAAAGGGTGGAGAAGAGGCACGATAGTAACTCGTTTCTTCGAAGGCGGGACGGCGGAGATCTGGGGCTCGTTGCGCCTGGCCAATCGCACAGTGCGGCGACGCCTGATAGACTGCCGTGAAGAAGCACGCTGGAGTTCTATTATGAAGCGAATTGTTTTGATTCTTTTGATGGCGGCAAGCGCGGCTGCCGCAAGCGCCCAAACCCCGGCAAAACCCGCTGCCAAAGCGGCTACTGCCGCCAAGGCAGCGCCGGCTCACGCAGGCACGAAGCTCCCCAGGAGTGCCCGCGGCGAAGGGCATTGTGAAAACTGCTTATACGCTTCGCTATCAGGACATCGTGATCGGCACCAGCGCCGAAGCTGAGCCAAACAAGATGTACAAGGTCCACTACACAGGATGGCTGGCGGCTACCGGCTACAAGTTCGATTCGTCGTACGAGCGCCGCATCCCGATCCGGGACAAGGACAACAAGTTGGTGCCGGATGCGGACGGCAAGCCCAAAATGAGCGACCCGCATCCTGAGCCGTTGACCTTTCCGCAGGGCTACGGGCGCGTGATTCCGGGCTGGGACCGTGGGTTTTACGGGATGAAGATCGGCGGCAAGCGGCGGCTGTTTATCCCCTGGCAACTGGCTTATGGGCCGCTTGGGCATCCGACGGGCGACCCAAAGAATCCCGGAATTCCGCCCAAGGCGGATCTGATTTTCGACGTGGAACTGTTGGACGTGACCGACTTGCAGATGCCGGCCGGGCACCCTGGCATGGGCGGAATGGCCGTCGCGCCAAAGAACGAGATTCATGCAACGCCAACAAGTCCGGACAAGACGACGGCGCCTGCGGCTCCCGCGCAGCCGAAGTAGGGCAGATGGCGTTTCCTCAACTGCCTCAGGCTACGCCCAGGGGCAACTCCGGGGTGGCCGCAAGAAGCTGACGGGTATAGGGCTGGCGAGGAGCGGCACAGAGAGCCACAGCCTCGCCGGTCTCCACCAAGCGACCGTGCTCCATGACTGCGATGCGGGTGCTCAGGTAGCGCACCAAGGGCATGGAGTGGGAGATGAACAGGTAGGTCAAGCCGAAGTCGCGCTGCAACTGGCGGAGCAGGTTGACGATCTGCGCGCCCACGCTGACGTCGAGGGCGGAAACCGGCTCATCCAGGATCAGGAGCTTGGGCCGCAGCGCCAGGGCGCGGGCGATATTGATGCGCTGCCGCTGGCCGCCGGAAAACTCGTGGGGATGGCGGGCGAGCACAGACTCGTCCAGGCCCACCTGAACGAGCAGTTCGATGGCCCGGGCGCGGAGAGTGGTGCGTGGAGTTCCCTTCCCTGCTTCGATTCCGGCATCGAGGCCATGAATGAGCCATGGCTCGGTGACGATGTCGAAGACGTTCATGCGCGGATTGAGGGCGGCGTAGGGGTCCTGGAAGACGGGTTGCATCTGGCGGCGAAGGCGGTGCAATTCGGCGTGCGAGGCGCGGGCTACATCGACGCCGTCCACAATGACCGTGCCGCGGGTGGGCTCGACCAAGCCGAGGATCATGCGCGCCAGAGTGGTTTTGCCGGAACCGGACTCGCCCACCAGGCCGAGGGTTTCGCCAGGCTCTATCGAGAGGGAGACATCCTCGACGACGGTGTGCTGCTCGGTTCGAAAGCCCGACCGGCGGGGGCAGCTCTTCCAGACCGCGTTCACTTCAACCAGGGCCATGCCCAAATGGTAAATGGGAAGGCCCGCGATCTCAGAGTTTTCGGCATAACCGCTCCTTCATTCAGGCTCATCCTGCGTTGGACGGGAGAAGCCGGCAACTCCCTGTTGTGCGGACGCTTATAATCGGCCCGAACCCAATCATCCTCCAATGCAAGAGGCTTTCCATGTCTCATGTGACTCTCAAAAATAGCTATAAGACACTGTCGGACCGGCTCAACCTGTTTCCGCAAGGAGCGCCACCTTCCGAGTTACTGTTCCGGATATTGGAAGTGCTGTTTACCAAAGACGAAGCGGCATTGGTGGCGCTTCTGCCGATCAAGCCCTTCAACGCGGGTGCGGCAGCAGCAGTATGGAAGAAGCCCGCCGCAGAATCGCGCAAGATTCTTGAGGGCCTGGCTTCCAAAGGGATGCTTCTCGACTTTGAAATGCGGGGAGAACAGGTTTTTGTTTTGCCTCCGCCGATGGCCGGGTTCTTCGAATTCTCGATGATGCGCATTGGGAACGGATACGACCAGAAACTACTGGCCGAGCTCTACTACCAGTACCTGAACGTGGAAGAGGATTTTGTGAAGAACCTCTTCGCCGGGGGCGAGACGCAACTGGGCCGCGCGTTTGTGAATGAAAGCGCTCTTGGCGGGAACAACACGCTCACGGTGATGGACTACGAAAGAGCCAGCGAAGTGATCCGCACGGCCTCGCATATGGCGGTGGGCGCATGTTATTGCCGTCACAAGATGCAGCATCTGGGGAAATCCTGCGACGCCCCGATGGACATCTGCATGACGTTCAGCGGCACGGCACAGTCGCTAATCAAACACGGCATCGCCCGGCAGGTGGACGCGAAAGAGGGCATGGACCTGCTGAACGAGGCGCAGGGGTACAACCTTGTGCAATTTGGAGAGAACGTACAAAGCAAAGTGGCTTTCATCTGCAACTGCTGCGGATGTTGCTGCGAAGCGATGCTCGCGGCCAAGCGCTTCGCTGTGCTGAATCCGATTGCCACCACCAACTTTATGCCGGAGGTGAATGGCGGCTCCTGTAGCGGATGCGGCAAATGCATGGCGGCGTGTCCGGTAGAGGCCATGGGATTGGTTTCAGCCGGCGATCCGCATCGGCCCAAACGCAGGAAGGCGCGGCTTAACGAGGAATTATGCCTGGGTTGCGGCGTATGCGCACGGGCGTGTTCCAACGCTGCGATTTTGCTGAAGGCCCGCAAGCGGCGGGTGATTACGCCGGTGACGACGGCCCACCGCGCCGTGCTGATGGCCATTGAACGCGGGACGCTACAGAATCTCATCTTCGACAACCAGGCGCAATGGAATCATCGCGCCATGGCCGCCATTCTGGGAGCGATTCTGAAACTTCCACCGGTGAAACAAATCATGGCCAGCCAGCAGATGAAGTCGCGGTACCTTGCACATCTCATGCGGCCGAGAGATTTCGTTCATCTGGAGCATTGAGGATTGGTTGCCGCGAGGACCAGATTTTTTAGGCGGCCGCGGGATGCTGCTCTTGCCCGCGGCCGTCACGACTATCTCTCGCGCTAGAGCGTTTTCAATCTGAGTGTTTACAGTTCAGATGGGAATCTGGAGTTTCCCACCCTTTGTGCAAAGAACGCACAAAGGATGGGGCACCCAGAGTTTTGTTAACACTTGAATCGAAAACGCTCTAATCCTTCAGGGTTACGCGCTTCGCGTTCATTTGCGCCTTGATCACAAGTTCAGCAGCCAGAAGACAGCCGGTCTGATCCTGCGCAATGTGCGTGCGATTCACAATGTCTTCGACAAACTGCGGCCCAAACGGCAGCGGCATGTTATTGCAATCGATGTAGCGCGCTTGTTTGCTGTCGACGAGGAAGAGGTTATTCCCCTGCTTCTTTGTGGCCACATCGATGTATTTGCGGACCTCGATGTAACCATTGGCGCCAAGAATGAACAGCCGTCCGTCGCCCCATGTTCCCAGGCCATCGGGAGTGAACCAGTCAAGCCGCACATAGCCGAGGCCGCGGTCTCCGCGCAGGACCATGTCGCCGAAATCCTGGAAGCGTGGGCGATCCGGATGGCGTACGTTGGCAATCTGCGACTCCACAATCTCAGCCTGCGTCGACCCCGTGTAGAAAAGGAACTGGTCCACCTGGTGCGAACCGATGTCGCAGAGGATTCCGCCGTACTGGTCGGGGTTCCAGAACCACTCGGGCCGTCCCGATCCGCCGCCGGCATCGCCGCCTTTTCCCTGCATGATTTGATG
>JAATFE010000146.1 GCA_015655365.1 Terriglobales bacterium | reverse complement strand
TGCTGCAGGAATCGGCCAACGGCAACGGCGAGTCCACCGCCGCGCTGATGGGGCAGGTCTACCAGGAACTGCATCGACTGGCCGCGCACTACATGCGCAAGGAAAATCCCGGTCACCTGCTGCAGCCTACGGCGTTAGTCAGCGAGATGTATGTGCGCCTGTTCGGTGCGGGTTCGGTCCCGCAGATCAACAATCGCGGGCACTTTTTTGCCCTGGCCGCGACCCAGATGCGCAGGGTTCTGGTGGACCATGCGCGCCACCAAAACAAGGGCGGCGGCGCAATTCTCGTGCCCGAGAGCGAAGCATTCTTCGTCGCAGGTCCGCGCACAGCGGATCTGGTGGCCTTGGATGATGCGCTCAAGGCGCTCGCGGAGATCGATCCCGAAGCCGCCAAAGTTGTGGAACTACGCTTCTTTGGCGGCTACACCGACAAGGAAACCGCAGACATCCTGGGCAAGAACTTTGCCAAGGTCCGCCGCGATTGGGAGTTTGCGCGCGCGTGGCTCTATGACCGGCTGGCCGCGCAATAGCCGTTCACGTCAGGGACGCGTCGCAGGCAGCTGATTTACCTGCCGCTTCAAATCCTGCTCCAACTTCTGCGCCGCTTCAGTCTTCAAGGCTGCATCGGAAAGCTGGTTGAGCAGGGCAAGAGCCTTGTTGCAGGTAGCGAGGGATCCATCGGGATCGTTGAGGCTGGCTTGGCCGTCGCTCCACTGGGCCTCAGCCACGTTGAGGTAAGTCCTGCCCATCTCCGTCGCCAGCTCCGGCTTCTGTTGCGCCAGTGGTGCAATCCGATCGAGCCACTGCAGATCCTGGTTCACGATTCTTCGGCTCTCGCTGCGAGGAGCAAGCGGATCCTTCAATATTTTTGGGAACGCATTCGTGAAGTTCCGGCCCATCTCTTGCACTTGCTCGTGAACACGCGCCACTCCTTGCGGCGTGCCCATTTCCGAGACAAGAGTGGATGCCGGCTGTGCGGGCGTCATCATCGCGGTGAGCTCATGCAGCCGCCACTCGTCCCACCCCAGCCAGCTGAGTGCGGCCAATAGCATCGCGGCCGCCGCCACGGAACGGCTGTTGCGCCTGGCGAATCGCGAAATCACGTAGAGCGTCGCGCCCTTTCGGGCTGCGACCGGGCGACCCTCCTGAAAACTCTCGATGTCGCGCGAAAGCTCGGCGACAGAGCTGTATCGGGCTTCTGGTTCTTGCCGCAGAGTCATCAGCAGAATACTGTCCAGATCGCCGCGCAGGCGGTTGCGAAACGCGGGCGCCGTCTCCTTGGTTTGAAATGTCGCGCTCGTTCCCACCGACGCGCTGGCTTTGGGAATCGTATTCGGCATGGCGGTCTGCATCGCAACGGGAACAGAGGGCTGCGCGGCATCGTGCGGACGCAGGCCGGTCAAGAGCTCGTAGAGAATCGCGCCCAGCGAGTAGATGTCGCTGGCCGGTCCAGTCGGCCTGCCGGAGAGCTGCTCCGGGCTGGCGTATCCGGGGCTGGCTATAGCCATACTCGGCGCATGCGTCTGGGGGTCCGTGTCCAACAGCTTTGCAATTCCAAAATCCAGCAGCTTGACCGTGCCGCTGCCGGTGACCAGCATGTTGCCCGGCTTCAGATCGCGATGAATCACCCTATTCTCATGCAGATACTGCACCGCCATACAGGCTTGGCGAAAGAGATTGAGGCGTTGATTCAGGTCCGCCTTTCGCGTATTACAGAAGTCGTCGATCGGCATGCCGTCGACATAATCCATCACAAAGTAAGGAAGACCGTTGGGAGTGGCCCCGCCGTCGATGATCCTCGCAATGTTGGGATGATCGAGTTGCGCCAGGATCTGCCTCTCGCGGTGAAATCGCTCGATCCTCTCCGGTGTCTTGTACTCGGGGCGCATGATCTTGAGAGCAGTGACCCGTTTATATGCATCGTCGGCGCGCATCGCGCGATAAACCACGCCCATGCCCCCTTCGCCGATCTGGCGGTCCACAAGATAGGCGCCCAGGCGCGTTCCCTGATACGTGCTGAAGTCGTGTCGCTGCACCAGTGGATTCTTAAGAAACTTCTCACTCGAGCGGGAGGCCCGCAACAGCCGAAGCACAGACTGCTCCACTTCAGGATCGCCGCCGGCTTCTTGCCGAACGAATTCATCCTGCGCGTCCGGCGGCATGGAGGCAACAGCATCAAAGACCGCGCGCACCCGCCGTTGCTGGGCCGTGTTCATACATTTTCTCCCCGAGAGCTGAACAAGATTACAGACTACAATATAGACAAGCGCATTCTGCTCTGAATTCTGCGCAACTTTGTCGATAGAACTTCACATCGCCCATTTCGCATCCAGTGCGCATTCTTGGGCTATAACTGCGCTGATCGGTGTGAAGGAGAACATTGTGCGTCCGTCTCGAATCTGTACTGGTGTCATCGCAATTCTGAGCCTTGCAGCGCCGCTGTTTGCGCAGACTTCCAACACGGTCGCTCCGTCGCCTGTGACGGTGAAGATCGAATCCATCAGCCTGCAAAGTATGCAGCCGGATCGGATTCAGTTGCTGGTCAAGCTGGGACTGTTTCCTGAGCGGTCGCTTAAGGTCAAGGCATTCAGCTTTTCAAACATGAAGATCAATAAAATGCCGGCGTACGTCAGCCCCATCGATGGCCAGTTCGACATGAAGAAGGACCAATACCTCAAGCTGCCCGATGTGCAGATTACGCTCTACTACCGCGATCTCGCCTCTTTGGAACCGGCGCGGCAGGCGATTGAGCAGCAGAAGGTAATCGTTTCCGGCGCGATCTCCGCGACGCTGGAGGCGAGTTTAGTTGAGCAATTGGCCATGCACTCGTTCCATCCGAGAGTCGTACTTCCCTTCGCCAAGGAGATTCCGGTCTCGGTGCCGGGTGGCCCGTCAGGCACGGCGGCCGCTTTGGCTATTCTCGATGTTGCCTCGCGCATGGTCCCAGGAACCGCGAAGCTTCTGGGCGCGGTTTATCCAGGGCAAGATTCCGCATGGCGCAACGACGTGGGCAACGAGCAAGTGAAGCATCTGGTGTTGATTCGCACCAGTTACACCATCGTTGACGATCAGGCAAGTTATCCGCTTCAGTTCGAGCAGTTGGGCTTCTGGATAGGACCTTTGACAGTGATGGCTCCGCGGGAAACAGTCACCCCGTGGCAGTTCGATCCCGACGCACAGTTGCGCCTGTCCTCTAACCACGCCCGTATCGACAAGGCTAGCATCGAAATTACCGTGCAGCCCGTCGTCACGGCCGCTAGCGCAATGCAGGACGGAGCGGCACTGTGGAGCTTCCATCAGAAGGACTTCAAGATCGAGACCGAAGGCAAACCTGCCGAGGATCACATCGCCTATTCCGATAAGGCCACACTGATCGAGTTGCGCCAGCGCGCATCCGCAAACAACTACGCACTGCTCCGCTTCCGCGACGGGATCGCCGGATCTCCGGTAAAGCTCGCAGGTCCCACCGGCAATGGCTGGGACCGCCTGGCTATCGTTCGTCTCGTGCGTAGTTCCGCGGGAGACGATCTGCGGACTGAAGTTGTGCTGCTTCCCGGCACTGAGGATGGCAAACAAATCCGTCTTGCTCAGCAGATCGACGACTCCGGATTCGGCTCTGCGGTCTTTACTGAGGATGGTGTGATCGCGATGGTACAGGATGAGAGCACCGCCATTCTTCTGTCGTCGGTGAAACACCTTGAAGATAAAGCGGAAAGATAGCTGTGCCCGCCCCACGCTCCGGGATCTGCAAAGCCCGGAGCGTGGGCGACAAACATTAATGAACGTCGCGTAACTTGAGCGAGAAAAAGACTCCACTCACGCAAACAAGGAACATTGCGGTCAGCGCAATTATGCAGCGCCGCAGGCCGTGCCGATTCTCGTCGCCGGTTTGCCGGGTCACCGGGTGTCCATTCAGCAGGGACTCGCCGTTCTTGAGGAACTCCGGAATCGATTGCTGCGCCAAGTCCCCCTGTGGGGAGCGATCTTTCCGCTGCTCTGCCTCGCGCACCAGGTTGGCCTCATAACCCCATCGAGTGGCCACCAGGCTGCTGGCCCAGATTGCGGGTTTGGGCATCTGGTAGATGGGCCTGATTCCGCCTCCAAGTCCAATCATCGGCAACAGCACAATCGGCAGCAACGCAATTGCACTCTCGGTGGTTTTGCAGAATGGCGCCGACGAAATCAAAAGGCCTATCGAAGCGCCTACGAGCGAAACCAGCCATAGAACCGCGCCGGTGACCAGAAATCCGCCTTGTAAATGACAGACCGGATAGATGATGGCAAGCATGAAGAAGCATTGAAACAGGCAGACCGCAGTGAGCACCACTAGCTTTGAAAAGATATACGAAGGTATCCGCAGGCATACCATCCGCTCGCGTTGATAGATCAGCCACTCACCCACTACGTCGCGAACCGCATTGTTGCAGCCGAACCAGACTGCGGCTACCACCATCAGGAAATGAATTCCCACGGCGCGCGGAATATTGTCCTGAAAAGCGTCCAGGCTGCCCTCTGCATCTTTGAGGTGGTTAAAGATGGCCGCAATCAAAAGCGCGAAGATCGGCGCCTGCAGGAACAGGATGGCCGTCTGAGCCTTATCGCGGAAGCGCACCGTGACATTGCGCTTGGCCAACGTGAACCACTGCATGTAGTCCATCCCCTTGCGCTCATGTTCGAGGGATGCCTTGGGTGTGGCGGACGGGTGTTTCCCGGAACGATCCTGAATGAACTGCTTGAAGTATCGGCTCGCTCTGTAACGGGCGATCCAGGCCTCGGTTGTATTTTGAGGATCGGGGTGATCCTTGTCCTGCTGGATGCCGGTCATCACGACTTCAGGACCAAGATTGGAATCGATGGGAACATCGGTCGCAGCGCCCTTGTTGGCCACAAACTGGATGGCGTCCGGATAGGCGCGACCGTAGTAAACCAGCGCTCCCGGCCTTCCAGGGTCTTGCTTGCTTCTCTTCATATCCTTTGACAACATGAGCAGGTTGTCGAAGAGACGATAGGCTTCGAGACTGGGAGCGTGAATCGTCGTGATGATGGTTTTGCCACCATCCGCCAGGGTTCTCAGCAGTTGCACCACGTCGGTGGCATCTGCCGACGATAATCCGGACGTCGGTTCGTCGAGAAAGAGAACGGGAGTTCCGCAGATCAGCTCCAGCCCGATGTTGACGCGCTTGCGCTGGCCGCCGCTCAGGGTCTTGTTTTCTGGCGATCCTATTCTCTCGTCGAGCTGATCTGTGAGCCCCAGATCGTGAGCCACCTTCTTTACGTTGACCGCGATCTCGTCCTCACTCAGTGACGTACGCAAACGGGCAGCGTATGAGAGCGCCTCTCTCACCGTAAGGCGTTCATGGACAATATCGTCCTGGGGAACGTATCCGATCTTCTGGCTGTATTCATCGTAGAACTCATACAGATTCTTGCCGTTATAGAGAACCGTTCCATTCGAAGGCTGAGTGTAGCCATTGAGCGCCTTCAGCAGCGTCGTCTTTCCTGAACCGGACGTGCCCATAAGCGCCACCAACTCGCCCGCATACACCGTGAACGAGACAGGCGAAAGAATTTGTTTTCCGGACTTGGCATGGACTGTCAGATTCTGAACTTCTATGGTGTAACCAAAGTCATGCCGCTTCGCCAGTTCTCCGCTTTGCAGCAGTTGAAATCGGAAACTGCCCAGGCCGATCTGCTGGCCGGGTTCCACGCGGGTCACGATGCCGATGCGCTTGCCTTCGACAAATGTGCCGTTGCGAGACTTCAGATCCTCGACAAACAAGCCGCTCTGCGTCCGAGTGATTTTCGCGTGATGCCACGAAATCATTGGAAAATCCAGAGGATGATCGCACTGGGGATCGCGGCCGATCACCATCGATTCGCCCTTGAGCGTCACCTTCTGGAAGTTTGCTTCGCCGATCATGGTGGGCGCCGCACTGGAAAACTTCGACAGCAGATCCGATCCCGATAGTTTGTATGAGCCGAGGAAGACTGCGTCTCTGGGGCTGAGCGGCACAGGCTGGGTGATGCGGCTATTCAAGTCGTTGATTGAGGTGCCGTTGAGGGAATTCGTGTCTTCAATGTAGTACTGGCCATCCCGCATTTGCACACGCGCGTGATGACTGGAGACGATGGCCAGGTCGATGACTACGTCGTTATCTTCCGCGCGGCCTACAGTGACGACCTTGTGGGAAGCTCCGTTGGAAACAGACAGGGGTCGGTGAGCACCTGCTTGTCCAATCCTGTCCCACGGAAACGGCACGCTTGTGGCGAGAGTGATCGTCTGCACCTGCGTCACCCTGACTTCCTCAAATGGCGTCAGCCGGACACCATCCACCCAAGTACCGTTTCTGGAATTAAGGTCGATAAGTATAAAACCGCTCTTTGTCTGCGAGAGCCGGCAGTGCATGCTCGATACAACAGGGTCGGAAATGATGAGATCGCAGGTACTATTGCCGCCTATCAACCAGGACGACTGCGCTTCCGGAGAAACCGTAGGCATAAGGGCTCACTATTTCAAGAATCAACCAGAATGAATTCGATTGTCTGGATGTATGGGCTCTATTCTAAAAGACAATTGTTTACTGCGGGAAAAAATGCATGCCGATGGAAAGCGCCTCGAACGATTACGTGCGCAGAGTCGACAGCAAATCTCGCTTTTATCAGTGTGGGGCCATTCGGCCGGCAGCAGCAGCAAGGGCCGTCGTTCAGTGCATTCGCCTGTTCGATCAGGAAAGCGAGTCGTCGATGAAGCAGTTATCCCGCCGAGCATTAACGCGCCGTGAATTCTTTTGGGCGTCCGCAGCCACAATCTCAGCCATGACCATTTCAGGAGCGCCGCTGGCCATGCGGCTTGCAGCCGAAGAGCCGCACCCGATCAGAATGCCTTTCAACGACCTGACCGACGAAGATGAGGTTGCACTCGGAGACATTATCGCGGCCGACCTTGAAAAAGAAATACAGATCGTGAAGAACCAGATCATTGACGCGTATTTAGGCAATATCGTCGACAAGCTGGCCAAATCTTCCCAGAGGCCGAACCTGCCCTACCGATGCAAACTGGTCAATAGCGACGAGATCAACGCGTATTCCATCGCCGGTGGCCGTATCTATCTCAATCGCGCGCTGGTGGCGTTTGTTACGAGTGAAGACCAGTTGGTGGCGACCCTGTCCCACGAGATAGGACACGTGGTAGCCCGTCACTCCGCGAACCAGATCATGCTGACCTTCAAGGCGCGCCACGCCTATGAACTCGTCAAGAACCACATTCCGCAACACAGCCAGATGATTGACGCGGTGATTGAGAAGCTGGGCGGCGCTGTGGCAATGTTGGCCATGCTTCAATACAGCCGCGAAAACGAACTGGAAGCCGACAAGCTGGGCTTCTACGAGATGCTGCGTGCGGGGTATCAGCCCTCCGGTTTCCTGAAGTTGTTTCAGATGCTTGATGTTCTGGAAAAGCAATCCGATAATCACCCTGTGCCTCTACTCCGGGATCATCCTGCAGCCGCGGACCGTGCGAGGGCAATCAAGCGGGAGTTGGCGGTGGTCAATGTCCCGAATAGTGCAACCACCGATAGCCTCTCTTTTCATGCCTTCCGTCTTGCCATGAATCTACTTCCGGCACCGCCGAAGCCCGAAAGCGATCATCCATAATGAGCACGTTGTTGCAAAAACACGAGAAGAGCCGGAGTTTCACGCATCCGATGGTTGGCCGGTCGATCATCGAGGAAGTCCGCGACTGCTCCATAGGTTCCGGCTTTGGTTTGGCCGTCTTCTGCCTCTGGATGGTGGCGATGCCTGCGTACGCCCAGCTTCACGTCGGGCCGGTCTACACGAATACCGATCGCAACAGCAATGCGGCTGTTCCGCGCATCGGGGTTGTTATAGCAAGCTCCACGCCGCACCAAGCCGCGCCCAAGCCCGGCGACCTCACTTTGATCGAGGATGGTGTGGAGGGCGGCCATGCCACGGCGGTGCGCAGCTTCGAGAGCACCGGTTACCCTCTGGCCGCGGCGGTAGCTATCGACGTTAGCGGAAGCATGGCGGGCCAGCCGCTCAAGATTGTCCGTGACTCGCTCGCCAAGTTTGTCTCCGATGCGCGTGCAGAAGACAAGGTGGGCGTGGTTACGATCGCCGATGACGCGATGTGGGATGTTCCCTTCGACGCGGACCGCCAGGCGCTGAAGCTCCGCCTGCAAAACATTCATAGCCGGGGCAAGCTGACACGGCTTTATGACGGGCTGCTCGCCGCGCTGGGCGGATTCGCACCGTCGCTGCCCGCCCGGCGTGAGTTGACGGTCATCTCCGATGGCCATGACGAGGGCTCGCGCGCTCGTCTGCAGGATGTGATCGAGATGGCTCGCGGGCGCGGCATTACCGTCGATACCATCGGGCTCACGCGCTCCTCTCCAGCCTATCTTCAATGCTTAATGACCCTCGCCGCACAGACGGGCGGGACGTTTCGCCAAGTACACAGCGACCGGGAACTGCAGGCCTTGATTGAAAACGGCCTTGCCAACCTGAAGGCCTCGCCTGTCGCCACGTTTGAAGCGCAGCACATTCGTCCCGACGGCAAACCACACCATGTCGCTGTCCGCTTGAAGAACGCCACTGGCCCAGTCGCCGAAACCGTCTTTCAGGTTCCGGAGCACGCCGCCAATCCGCTTCACTATTTCATCGATCACCTGCCGCGCTGGGCCTACGCTCTGCTGGCATTGGTCTGCGTTGCACTCATAGTGCTGGTCTTGCTGGTCTTCAGGCGGCGCGGAAAACGGCCCATGCCGTTGGAGAACATGGGCTATGATATGTCGGCGCCGTCTCTGGCAACTCAAATGGAAACACCGAGCAGCGGCGCGGAGACGGTCTCGATGGGATCGGGTTTCGGCCTTCCTGGAGTTTCTGCCCCAAATCAAATCTCTCAGCCGATTCCGTATCAATCACCCGCGGCCAGGTCTCCTGTGCAGAGCAAGGCAAGAATGACCCGCGTCGCAGGCGTCTTCATGACGCCCGGCGAAACGGTCGCGCGCCTTGAAGTCCTCACCGGCGCATTGGCCGGTAGATTCTTCGATGTGACGCACGTGGACTATTGGATAGGCGCGGCGGAGACCAACGATCTTGTGATTCCCGAGGACGCAACCGTCTCATCGCGGCATGCGTATCTCCATTTCGAGGATCCGATCCTGGTCCTTACTGATAATCAATCGACCAATGGCACCAGGGTGAATGGAGAACTGCTGCGTGGCGTTCGCCATCCGTTGCGCCCCGACGATCGGATCCAGATTGGCCGAACGCTGTTCCGTGTAGTTTCGGTGGCCCAAGGGACTTAGATTTGTCCAGAAACGGCCGACCTCTTCGCGAGCATTGGGGGCCATCGAAAGGGAGTGAACTATGACCACGAAGCAGACGGACTTGGCCCTCGGAGTCGGGGTACGCACAGAACAAGGCCGTCGTGAAGACAACCAGGACAAGATGACAGCGTTCTCCACGCCGATGGGGATGCTTTACGTTGTCGCCGACGGCATGGGGGGGCATCGCGGCGGAGCGGAAGCGTCGCGCCGAGTGATCGAGGGCTATCAGAAGCATCTCAATGCTATTCACGCCACGGCGGACCCGGCCGACATTTTGCAACACGCCACTCTCTTGACCAATGCGGAGATTTTCGCCGAAAGCACTTCCGGCGATCCCTCCGTATCGGGAATGGGTTCCACCGTCGTGATGGCGCTGTTGAAGTCCTCCACCGCCGGCATGGAGATGATGACCGCGCATATCGGCGACAGTCGCGGCTATCTGCAACGCAGCGGTGCACTTCGCCACCTCACCCGCGATCACTCCGCGGTGCAGCGCATGGTGGACGAACAGTTGATCACCCCGGAGATGGCGCGTACTCATCCTGACCTCAACATACTGACGCGTGCCATCGGAAAACAGCCGGAGGTCGCGATCGAAGTGAGCGAGCGGATGGAGTTGTATCCCGGCGATACCATTCTGCTCTGCACGGATGGTTTGTGGGGTCCTCTCACCGACGACCAGATATCGCGGGAACTGGGCATTGTCCGCACTGCGCAGGAAACCGCAGAAGCGCTTGTGCAACTCGCGCTCGATGAAGGAAGCGACGACAACATTACTCTACAGGTTCTAAGGCTTGAAAGCCGTAGCGGCGCGCCGCAGGCGCATCCGTCCCTGGGAGCATCCGTTGGAGATTCTGCGCCTCTCATCCACAATCGTTCCACAGAGCCAGGTCCGGCATTCACGCAAACACTTAGTTCGGCATCGCTGCCGGCTCCAGCCCCGGCGCACTCCGCGTTTAAGAAGAGACCCCTCTTCAGCTATCTGGTCGCAGCCGGTCTCTGCCTCTGCCTCGCAGGCGCGGCGTGGTTTTCAATCAAGCACTTTCGCGCTCAATCGCCGGTCAAGCAGAAGGACAGAGCTGTGCATACGCAATTTACTTGCGCTGCCAAAGAGGAGATGACCCAATCGGGTACATGCAAACCGGTGAGCGCCGCTGAAAGTGCGGCTCAAGCCGCCCGCAAGGATGGAAAAGCGGCAGGTTCGGCTCAAGGCTCCGAAAGAAAGGGTGCCTCAGCAGGTAAAGGCGAGTTGGCAAAGAACAAAGCACAAACACCGAGCCGTGGCGCCAGGGCGCGGAGCGCCCAGAGCAGAATTGATGCTCCCCCGCCCGAACCGGCAAAACCTCCGGCCGGCGATTCTGCGCCACGGCCGAAGTCGGAAACTGTGAACCCTTCCGCCACTTCGCCGATATAGAAGTGTAGGGGGATATTCGGAGCGCGAGACGCGGGCCTCGTAACCGGGTCTGGCGCGCAAGCGGATTTTTCGCGGCGGAACGCGGTGAGATGACCGGTGCCCTGCGAAGCGCAACCATCGAATCTTGGAGTTTTGGTTTTCTGTAAAGGATGAATCCAATGAAGACATGCCCTCAGTGCTACAAGGGAGATAATCCAGACGACGTGACAGCATGCGTGCAATGCGGCTTCGCATTTGATCGCACCGCGGACCTCTTTCACCGCCCTTGCCCGAGCGGTAAGCACCAGATGGATCCCACTTGGTCAGAGTGCGCTTTCTGCAAAGCGGAAGGAGTCGGCTCGGAATCCTTTGCCAGAAAAGAGACCATGAGCGAAAGTTCTCTATCCGCTGCGAGCGCCAAGCCAGAGGTCGGCTCGCCGGGCCACCACGGAACGGCATTCGATGCTGTCGCCGCCGGTGCAGGATCGGCGCAGCGCGGCGCACCCGCAACCGCCCGGCCGCAACAAGCTAGTCGCGAGACCAGGCTTGACCCGCATGCCGACGATCTGTACGTCCGGCCCGGCCCGGTGGGGAATGCAGGCTCCGGCCGCTCGGTCGCACCGCATGGAGGTGAGCAGTCGAACGGCAGAAAGACGAGCTTTGGCTCTCTCCCTGGCAGCGCGGCCATAGCCGCAGGAGACAGGCGCCGCATTGTCGGTGTTCTCATCACCTACACCTGGAAACCGGAAGGACAGGTCTTTGAAGTGCGTGAAGGCCGCAATCGCATCGGCCGCGACCCCGGGCAGTGCGACATTGTGATCGAGCAGGACGACACTCTCTCGGCGGAGAACAGCTCCATTGCGTATCGCACCAAGTTTGTCATCAGTGACAAGGACAGCATGAGCGGAACCTACGTCGACGACGTTCCTGTAGAGGAAGCATCATTCCCCCTGCAGAATTACGCCAAGATCCGCGCTGGCTCAACCACCTTCACTTTTATAGCCATCGATCCGACGAAGTCCGCTGCTTAGGGCATCGCCAGGCCATTGTTGCATGGATAGGGTAAAGAACGGGTACTCTTGAAGAGATTGCATCAAAGGCTGCCCCTTCGATGCCGAACAAGCATAACGCCACGCGCCGTCACCACATCCCCAAGATGAAGTTCAGCGTGAAGAACTGGGCCGAGTATGATGCAGGTCTTCGGCGCCGAGGAGGTCTGACGATATGGCTCCCTCCAGAGGTACTGGACGGTTGGCAGGCGGCACGTCGGACGCCCCCTATTGACTGCTGCATAAATAATGCAACAGCCTATAGCGGTTCCACAATTGCTGCATCCCGAAGCGATTGCTCACAAGCGGCATTTTCCTCAAGAAAATGCCACCCTGCATGATGAGAATTAGGGCACGTAAATTGTGGAACCGCTCTAGCGCAAAGAAAAGGTCAGATCGGACTGAGCAATGCGACCGCGCAGTTTTTGTTGAGAGTTGCGAATGCCGTCGATGGAGCCGAGGACGTCTGCCATCAGTTCGTCTACATCGTTGGGACAACTGTTGGCCAGTTCCCGTTTGGCCAGCAACCAGACTCCTTCATCGGGGTTGAGCTGCGGCGCATACGAAGGAAAACACTCGATGCGCAGGCGGCGGTGCTGGCGCAGAAGCCTTTCGATCGGTGCTTCTTTGTGTGTGGAGGAGTTATCCAGTAGAACGATCACCGAACCGCGCAGATGTCGCAGCAATTCACGCAAATACAAGCAGACCTCATCCAGCCCGATGTTGTCATAGAAGAGCAAATAGTAGAGCCCCAGATGGTGCCGCCTGGAGCTTACGGAAATCCGTGAAAAACAGAGATAGAGATATTGTCTAGCCGCGACTGGCGATGATGATGAATGGGAGTTTCAGTTGTTCTCAATATGATCTATAGCATTTTCGGAATTGCTGTAGACCGAAAGCGCGCGGCAAGGTGCCTTTTTCCTCAAGAAAAAGGCACCTTGCACGCCCCTTAAAAAGTCTAATGTATTCCGAAAATGCTCTAATGGCGAGGGTCTGCGAATAGCGGCGCGATGACCAGGATCTTCGCGGAAATCTGGATCACCGCACTGCCTTTCGAACCAAACTACTTAGAACTAGGGCGTGTTAACACTATCTGAGGGCCTCGACGATCAGAACGAAGTTAATAAAGGCGAGGAAGACTACATCGAGCTTTTCGAATCTGGAGAAAATGCGGCGGAAACCCTTCAGCCT
>JAATFE010000364.1 GCA_015655365.1 Terriglobales bacterium | reverse complement strand
CCAGAGTCGACGAGGATTATCTCGTCGGCCCAGCGGACACTCTCGAGGGTGCGGGGCAGGTTCGCCTCCTCGTTCATCGCGATCATGGCTACAGACAGGGTCTTACGCATCGATCCAAGGATAAACTGGTGGAGAGCCGCGCGTCGGGACGAAAGGGCTGTAGAAGACCTGCAAGAAGCGGTAAAGAGCTATATATATCCCACTTTAGCCGCAAAATACGCGGCGAAAGTGGGGCACCCGGCGGTTCGAGGTGGGCCAAGCAGACTGACTTGTTGGCGTGCTAAAGTGGGATTCCACGGAGGGGCGATGGCGGCAGGCATTGAGCTGACGGGGAATGGCGAGACGATTGACTTGCAGCAGCAGGTGGCGCGGTTGCAGGCGCTGCTGGAAGCTTCGCGGCAGGTGCACTCGACCGTCCAGGAAGAAGAAGTGCTGGAGCAGGTGCTGCGCATTGTGGTGCGCGAGCTGGAGATGGCCGGAGCGGCGTTTCCCGGCACCGGGATGGCGTACGGCGATGCGCCCGTCGACGAGAGCGGCGAGGCGAGCGAGCTGCCTAGCTATCCCCTGGAAGATCGCGAAGGCAAGCAGATGGCTCTGCTGGTGGTGACGCCTCCGGAGGGCCGCGAACTGACCCTCTACGAGACCGACTTCATCGAGGGGCTGGCGCTGCAAGCGGCCGTGGCCTTGGAGAATGCCCGCAACCACAAGCGCAATATCGAATTTGCCCGCGTGCAGCAGGATATGGATGCGGCCCGCAGAATTCAGCGGTCGCTGCTGCCGCACAAGCGGCCGGCGATTCCCGGCTACTCGGTGGCTTTTCGCTCCGACACCTGCTACGAGGTGGGCGGCGATTACCTGGACATTGTGGAGCAGCCGGACGGTAGTTTGCTGATGGCGGTGGCGGACGTGGCAGGCAAGGGGATGGCTTCGGCCATTATGTCGACCAGCTTCCGGTCGGCCTTTCGCGCCATGGCGGTGTATGGGCTGCCGCTGGACGAGATGGCAGCACGCATGAACCAGTACCACTGGGCGGAGGGCGAAGAGGCGAGGAGACGCTATGTGACGGCGATCTTCTTTCGGCTCTATCCCGAAAAGGGCGAGGTGGAGGTGGTGAACGCAGGGCACAATCCGGGGTTCCTGATTGCGCCGGGCGAGGAGCCGCACCAGTTTGAAGCGACCGGCACGCCGCTGGGGCTGTTTCAGCAGATGAGCTATACGAGCGAGCGGCGCAAGGTGCCGCCGGGTACGCGGCTGCTGTTTTATACCGACGGATTGACGGAAGTCTTCAGAGGGGATGAGGAGTTTGGTCCCGAACGGCTTCTGGAGGAGTTTTCAAGGTGCCCGGCGCAGAAAGCCGATGTTATGCTCGATGCAATGTGGGCGGCTATCAATCAGTTCTCCGACGGCGGCCCGCAGGGTGACGACATGACCGCACTGGTGCTGTGCCGAGGAGTGGCGTTGACGGAGATTCCGGGATGACCGAGTTCAAATCCACCACGGTGGAGGTCCGGCTGCCCTCGCGGCTGGGGTTCGAGAAGGTAGCGATGAGCACCGCGGCCTCAGTGGCCAAACTGATGGGCTTTCGCGAGGATCGCGTGGAGGACCTGAAGACGGCGGTGGCCGAGGCCTGCATCAACGCCATCGAGCACGGCAACCGGCTGAACGAGAAACTCTCGGTGGGCGTGGTGCTTTCGGCCGGGGCCGACAAGCTGGAAGTGAAGGTGATCGACGACGGCAAGGGCATGACGAAACAGCCCGCCAAGCCGGACATCGACCGCAAGATGCACGGCGAAGAAGGTCCGCGCGGCATGGGGATGTTTCTGATCCAGGCGCTGGTGGACGAGGCGGAGTGGGTGGTTGGCTCCGAGGGCAAAAGCAGTTATGTGCGGCTGGTGATCCGGCTGGACAAGGATGCGTAAAAGCATTTTTACATCGAAGATTGCCCTTGCAAACGTTGGCAAGGCGGCTTTTCCCGATGAAAACACCGCCCGGTTTCGTTAAACAGTAAAAGCAGAATAGAACAAGAGAATTTGGAGAGTATCGATCGTGCAAAGCGAAACCAAGTCGCGTGTTGACCAGCTAACTTCCCCAGCAGGGCATCCGGTGACTGTGCTGCGTTTCGAGGGCGATATCGCGAGCACCTCGAAAGACGCGGTTCTGGGCACCTACCAGGGACTGCCCAAGGAAACGGCGAAGCTGATTCTGCTGGACTTTTCCAAAGTGGATTACATCAACTCCAGCGGCATTGCGCTGGTGATCCAACTGCTGATCGAGGCGTCGAATTCCGCCCAGAAGATCTACGCTTTCGGGCTGTCGGCGCACTTTACCAAGGTGTTCACCATGGTGGGGATTACCAAATATGCCGGGCTGTTTGCGGGACAGGCCGAGGCGATGGCGGCGCTGTAGGAAACCACTTCGATTACGGCGAACGGCGCGGATTGCGAAAAAACTGTGTTCTGTGCCAGGGCATGACTTTAGAACCTGTCCAGAAACTCTGAAAAGACGTTGGAGATGGGATAAAAGAACGTCCCTCATGGGCTAAACAGGCTGCGGAAAAACTTTTTGCCTGTTAGCGGTCACAGTTTTTTACCTGGATTTGATTTATTTCATGAGTATGCGGGGCGACGATAAGCAACAAACGGCGATG
>JAATFE010000279.1 GCA_015655365.1 Terriglobales bacterium | reverse complement strand
TGCGCAGTGGGCCGGCCCCGGATCGCCCAAGTCTTCCAATCCGTCGATGGAACCGAACGCTACCTGATCCAGTGCCAGGGCGGAGACGAGCAAACCGTCGAGGCCGTCTGGATGCCGGAGGGCGATGACGGCGAAAGCGGCGACGGAAGCGAGTCAGAAGCACCGGGAAGTCCGGGTGCCCCAGGTCTCGACTCTGGGATCTGGGAAAGCAACAAACCGCAGTCGTCCCACGTATTGTCCGAAGGCCCAGCGAAGAATTGGAGCCGCGCCACCATCTGCGTCTCCAGCCAGGTGGGTTGCGCCGTCAACTGCCAGTTCTGCCTCACTGCCAAACTCGGCCTTCAGCGCAACCTGACCGCCGGAGAAATCGCCGGCCAAGTCGTTGCTATCCTCGACCGCCAAGGCGTCGAAGTGGGCCGGGACCGCGTGAATCTGGTCTTTATGGGCATGGGCGAGCCGTTTCTCAATTACGACAGCTTCATGGCGGCGGTGCGATTGCTGGTCAAGGAAGTGGGTCTCAGCCCCCAGCGCATGACGGTCTCCACCTCCGGCATCGTACCCGGCATCGAGCGTTTCGCCGCGGAGCCAGCCGAGGTGCGCCCCAAACTGGCCATCAGCCTCAACGCGCCCAACGACAAGGTTCGCAGCGAACTGATGCCCATCAACCGCAAGTGGCCCATCGAGGCGGTGATGGACGCGGTGCGCCAGGTCCGCCTGCGTTCTCGCGAACGGATCACCTTCGAATATGTTTTGCTGGGCGGAGTCACGGATCAGCCGAGTCACGCCAGGGAAGTGGCCCGCCTGGTGCGCCGTTCCGGCCTACCCGCCAAGGTCAACCTGATCGCCTGGAACCCCGGCCCCGGCATTGCCTATTCCATGCCCAAACCCCAAGCTGTGGAGGCCTTCCGCAGCACGTTGGCAGGCGAGGGAATTCCTACCTACCTGCGCAGACCTCGAGGCCGCGACATTTTCGCGGCATGCGGGCAGTTGAAGCGGACGGTGGAGGGGTAACGCAGGCAATTCGGGCTTTTCACTGCTGGAAGTGAATCAAGACCGTTCTGCCACAGCAGCACGGCCCAATGCCAGCAGCATATCGGTGACGCCGTTTGCGGCGTGGCGGACCAAGCCTTCCTCGTTGGCGAAGTTGCCGGTGATGCAGCGTACTCCCAGGGCTTCGATGCGCTTGATGTCGGCTTTGATCGGCTCTGCATGTTGGGCGGCGTAGCGGGCTCGCGTCTCCTCAGAAAACGGCGCGATGTTCACCAGCGCGTAGTCGAAGATGGGTGCGTGGGTGTGATCGTAGATGCGCTCAATATGTTGGGATGCGGTTAGGCCCAGGCTTTCATTGGCCTGGGTCATCAGGTTGCAGATATAAACGCATACGCCCCGGGCGTTGGCCAGCGCCGACGGCATACCCTTGACCAGCAGGTTGGTGATGAGCGAGGTGTAGAGCGAGCCTGGTCCGACCGTGATCAGGTCGGCCTGCTCAATCGCAGCCAGGGTCTCCGGGAGCGGCGCGGCGTCGGGCGGGTCCAGCATCAGTTCGGCAATGTGCAGGCGGCTGGCGGTGATGTTGGTCTCGCCGCGCACCAATGAGCCGTCGTCCATCCGCGCCACCAGGGTGGCGTTGGATGTGGTGACGGGATAAATCCTGCCCCGCGTGGCCAGAATCTTTGAGGCCAGTTGGATCGCTTGGCCAAAATCTCCCGTGACTTCGGTCAGTGCGGCCACAAAAAGATTACCCAGGTTGTGCCCTTCCAGCCCATCGCCGCAACTGAAGCGATGCGCAAAGAGCCGGGTCAGCAGGTCCTCTTCTTCGCTCAGCGCCACCATGCAGTTGCGCAGGTCGCCGGGGGGAAGCATGTTGAAGTCCTTGCGCAGTCGGCCGGAGGAGCCGCCGTCGTCGGTCACCGTTACCACGGCGGCCAGGTCGGCAATCGCCCCTGGGCCTTCGGTGGTGTGGCCGGGGGCGTTCACATGCTTGCGCAGCCCGCGCAGGAGCGTAGAGAGGCCGGTGCCGCCGCCGATGGCCACCACCCGCATGGGGCGGAGACTTTCTCCAGCTTCCGACGGGCGAAACGTCGGTCTCAACAGTTCTTCGTTGGCGTGGTTTGTCGTGTTCACTCGATGCCTTAAGGAATTTCAGGATACAGCAATTCCGTAAAGCGAGGGTCGTCCACCATGCTTTGGAAATCGTTGTCGGCGCGTGCCTGGAGCCGATTCTTTGGATTCAACTCGATTGCCCGAGCCAGGTTCTTGAGGCAATCCTGGGTGCGCCCGGTGATCGAATCGAGCAGGGCCAGCCCGTAAAAAGCATAGTCGGCAGCCGGATAGCTCGCCAGAATGCTGTCGAACTGCTGGCGCGCTTCTTCGTAATAGCCGGTATTCAGTTGCGAGACAGCGTAGTCGTAGTGCTCCTCGGGCGTGGAAAAAGCCAGTTTGGTCTTCTCCAATTGCCGCTGGCAGGTATTGATATACATCTGGCAGCGCTCCCGGATTTCGGCGGGCGCCGCGGGCAGCAGTTTCTCAAATGCCGCCAGGGCTTTCTCGAACTTGCCCTGCTGCAGCAGTTGCACCGCAGACTGGTAGTGCTGGAATGCGGGTCCCGCGGACGTAGCAGAATGGGCGCCGGAATTGGCTGCCTGGGGTGGTGGCGTTTTCTTGCGGCTCGGCGCCGCGGATCGGGCCTCTTGCATCATGGTTTTGCCGTGAGCCTGCTTATCTCCGCGCTTGGTTGAGCCGCATCGCTGCCGCCTGCAACCCCGCGTTTGGGATATGCGCTGCTCAGGCCCTCTTTATACGCATTAGCCCGAGATACGTCAATGGGTCCCCCCTAAGCGGGGAGTCATGGGCCGGCCGATCGAGGGGGACTTGCGATAGATTGCCGGGTTGAGAGACGGGTCATTATACATCTTCAACTGGCGATAGAGTTTGAAGCGCCGCGTCCCGGCCAGGGTCTCTCCCCACAAGTCGTCGAGGCAGACCGCCAAGTCCTTTCGTTGTTCTTCCAAGATTGCGAGCCGCTCGCGATTGCGTTCTGTGTGGCCTGGGGGGGCGCTGGTGCGTTCGGCCTCCTCGCGAGTGTGATAGATCTTCAACGACAGAATCGAGAGCCGGTCGATCATCAGGCCCGGCGACTCGGAGTGCAGTTTGGCCCCTGGGTTGGGCAAGGCTCTGGCGCCCAGCCAGCCCAGCAAGGTGCGGTCCAACGCTTCGGCCAAATCGTTGCGGAACTGGTTGGTGCTGTCCACACGGCGCTTGACCCCGGCCACATCCGTGTCGCTTGCCCCTGGGCTCCGGGCCTCGTCTTCGATGTGCCAAAGATCGAAGTTGGCGCGATGCTGGCGGACAACCGCGCCGAGCCATTCCGATTCCGCGGGCGCGGCTTCGTCTCCTACTTCCGGCGCCCGGTGCCATGCGCGGGTTCGTTGGTCTTGCAGGTTAACGATTGCGTCTGCCGAGAGCATTCTGATCGTTCCTTTTGCCCTGCGCCTTGGCGCAGCGCGGCCACATAGGTTTATAGGGTTCATAGTAAAAGATCTTCGTCGAAGGTCAAACTCGGCTCAAGCAGAAAGCCTCTGTTCGCCCGGATGGAGCGCACATTCGCGCGAGTCTTCGCATTAGAATCAATGCGGGAGCAAGCATGGAAAAGAAATGGCAGTATCCGCATCGCCGCTGGAATCCTTTGCGGCAGTCTTGGGTCATGGTCTCGCCGCACCGCACGCAGCGTCCCTGGCAAGGTGAAGTGGGCCAGAAGACCGCGCCCTCGGCAGTCTCATACGATCCGCAGTGTTACCTGTGCCCCGGCAACCAACGGGCAGGTGGGGCGACGAACCTTTCATATGACGGCATTTTTCAATTTGTAAACGATTACGCAGCCCTCCTCCCCGACTCTCCCGCAGTGACTGAGGCTCCGGCTTCGCCGCTCCTTGTAGCCGAACCTGCTCGCGGCTTGTGCAAGGTCCTCTGCTACCACCCCGACCACAGCCTCACCCTGGCCCGCATGACCCGCGAAGAGATTCGCCCGGTAGTCGATGCCTGGGCACAGCAGTATCGGGAGCTCGGCGGCCTCGACTGGATCGAGTACGTGCAGATCTTCGAGAACCGTGGCGCGATGATGGGTGCCAGCAACCCTCATCCCCACGGCCAAATCTGGTCTACCGGCTTTGTTCCCGACGAGCCGGCTGCCGAAACCAAGGCGCAGCGC
>JAATFE010000336.1 GCA_015655365.1 Terriglobales bacterium | reverse complement strand
CATCCGCGTCCGCAGCCGCGCCCCCACGGCGCTTCCGCTCTGGTCGGCATACAGCTTCAGAATGTTCCTGAACAGCAGCATCGACAGCAGCATCAGCAGCAGGAACACCAGCACCGTGAGGCCGGTGAACACCAGCGTCTCCCCGGAAGTCTGGGGATTGAGAAAACCAACGTTGGAGGTGTTGAATGCCTGTAGCGTAATCAGCAAGGCAAAAAGCAGCAGCACCCCGCTCGCAAGCAGGGTAACCAGGCGCCGTCGTGGGTTGCCTTTGAACAGCATGGGCCGATTATAGTGCCGGGAGCGATTAGCGGGCAGGAAACAGGAAACAGGGAGTAGGGAGTAGAAAACAAAGCCGGGTGCCCCAGGTTCGGCGCAGTTCCATCGCGCCTAACCTGGGATATCTATAACTACAGTTTCATCTCCACGGCATCTATGACTTCGTACCTTTAAATCTGCGAGCACTCCAAAGGACTCAAGATCAGATTCGTGATGTTATCCACGATGTTGTCGAAACTGTAATGCGGGTTGGCGGAGAGCTTCTTCCAGGCCGGATCGTCGCGGAAGACATCCCACTGCGCGTCCAACTCCGCCAGCCCGCTGAAACTCAGCATGTAATGCAAATTCGGCAGCAGGGGACCAATCTGCGCATCGCCAAAAAACACCGGGTGGAAGCCCGCATTCTTGAACAGTTCGAACTCGCCCGAATGAAACATCTCCACCTTGCGCTGATGGTCCAGGTTGCTGGGGCTCTCGTAGATGCGCAGTTGAAAGATGCGCTTGCCCTTGGTGGCGGAAGAAGCCGGCGGCGTCAGCTTCGGCCAGCCTTCAAAAGCCGCCAACAGCGTGCTCTCCATGCGCTGAAACGCCGGTGCAGCCGCCGTCGCATTCCAGAACGGCTCCGCTGCCTTCATAAAGACCGCATCCTGGGCCAGGCGCAGTTCCAGCGTGGCGTGAGCCTCAATCGAGGAGCCCGGAATCAGCAAGTAGTACGCCGGCGTCTGCGGCCCGATCTCGACCTTGAATGCGCCGATCGGCCCCATGCCCATGCGCCCCAGCGCCGGGATCAGCGCATCGCCGAAATAGCTCTCGGTGAGCTTCAACTGCGGCCCGCTCTTCAAGCTGTAGCGGCGCAGTTGATAGAATTCGCGGCCCGGCGCTGCCGATGAAGCAACTGCCGGGGTTTGCGCCGAAGCATTCTGCGCGACGGTCAAAGCTGAAGCAGCAAGCGATGCGGCAATAAATTGGCGACGTTCCATAGTGTCCTCGGGTGTGAAGGACCATTCTACGGCAGCCGGGAAAAGGGAGGCGAACTCCCAATCCAACGCCGTGCGATTCTCCGAATTTTTCCCGCAACCAGCAAGAGGACTTATAGTGGCAAGCAAAGCAATTTGTGCCGTACCCTGGCTGTTCAAGCTCCCGAAAACGCAATCTCAACGCAAGACCGCATGGAGCATGTCATGAAGAAAATCCTGCTGGCAGTCCTTTTGCTCGCCCCCGCCTTGTGCCGGGCGCAGTCGCCCAAACCTGCGGACTACCCCATTGCGGTTCATGTGCAGTCGTCGCAATTGGCCACCGTGTGCCATGACGCCTTCGCCGATACCGATTGCGGGTTCTCGCAGCACCTCGCGGTCGTCATCGATGGAAAGAAGTACGTACTAAATAGCAAAGACTTCAGCAACGCCGTGCTCAAGCTCGGCGACTACAAGGCCAAAAAGCTCGTTGCCCGTGAACGATTCCCCATCCCAACCGCAGACTACGAAACCAGCTACGCCACCCTTACCTATGAGTTCCTGCTTCCCGATGGAAAAACCCGCAAGTACTCGGTCGTCGGCGAATCGGAATAAGCACTCTTGTGAACCGTCGCACCCTGCCCTCGCCGCAAACCCGTTCCAGCAGCGAGGGCAAAAAGCCACGAGTGCTCTAATCAGCACCGGAAACTGATCTCTGCCCCCTGATCTCTGTACTTATCCAATCGCCTCGCCCGCCGCCGTCCAGCTTCTCTGCTGGCTCTCGGCCACGCCGCGATGGGTCAGCACGCCCTTCCAGGTGTTCAGCCCCTCGGCCAGCCCTGCATCCTGCTTCAGCGCCTCGCGCGCGCCCAGGTTGGCCAGCCGCAGCAAATACGGGAAGGTCGCGTTGGTCAGCGCCAGCGTCGAAGTGTTCGGTACCGCGCCCGGCATGTTGGTTACGCAATAGTGCACCACGCCGTCGACCAAATAACTCGGGTCGGAGTGCGACGTGGGCTTGGCCGTCTCCACGCAGCCGCCCTGGTCGATGGCCACATCCACAATCACCGCACCCTTCTTCATCTGCGCCACCATCGCCCGGGTCACAATCTTGGGCGCGGTGGTGCCGGGAATCAGCACCCCGCCAATCACCAGATCCGCTTCCCTGGTGGCTTGGGCCACGTTGTAGCTGTTCGAGGCCAGCGTATAGAGCCGCCCGTTGAATATGTCGTCCAACTCGCGCAGCCGGTTCAGGTTCACGTCGATCAGGGTTGTCTTCGCACCAAATCCCAGCGCGACCCGGGCCGCGTTGGTACCCACAATGCCTCCGCCCAAAATGCACACATGCGCCGGCGGAACTCCCGGCACGCCGCCCAGCAGGATGCCCCGGCCGCCGCGCTCCTTCTCCAGATACGACGCGCCCACCTGCACGCTCATCCTGCCCGCCACTTCGCTCATCGGCGTCAGCAGCGGCAATGTGCCCTGGCGGTCGTGCACCGTCTCGTACGCAATGCCGGTTACCTTCTTCTCCAGCAGCTTGTCGGTCAAACCCCGCACCGGCGCCAAATGCAGATAGGTGAACAGCACCAGCCCCTCGCGGAAGAAGACGTACTCCTTCTCGATGGGTTCCTTCACCTTGACCACCATCTCCGCCTTGCCCCAAACAGGCCCGGGCTCGCCCACGATCTCCGCTCCGGCGTTCTGATACTCCGCATCCGGAAAGCCCGACTGCTCGCCTGCCTGCGTTTCCACCAATACGGTGTGGCCGGCCTCAGTCAGCGCCTTCACGCCCGCCGGAGTTACGCCGACGCGGGCCTCCTGGTCCTTGATTTCCTTGGGTACGCCGATGATCATGGTGCGCTCCTGTCTGGTTGCAAAAAGATTGGGTGCAGTTTGTACTGCGTGAATGCTCCGGCGTCGGATTTATATATAGGAGGGTACGGGCCGACGCCGAAGGAGCATTCCCATCCACCTTGCAAGAATCCTACTGCGCAAACCGCTTCCAATGTATGCAAAGTTTGTGATAAAAGTTCTGCATGGGAACGAAGCGTGAAGAAATAGCCCCAGACGTGCAAGAACCGAGCGACAGTTGGAGAGCGCGCGCCGCCGGCGCCCTGGACCACTCCCTGGACGACCTGGATGTGGCCATCCTTCGCCATTTGGAGCGCAATGGCCGGGCCACCAATTATGAAGTTGGCGAGGCCGTAGGCCTTTCAGCCTCGGCAGCGTCCCGCCGCATCCAGGCCCTGGAGACCTCGGGCGCCATCCGCGGCTACCACGCCCAGATCGACGACAGGCTTCTCGGCAAGCGCATGACTATCACCATCCGCGTCACCCTGGAGCGCCAAACGGCCGCGACCCTCGACAACTTCGAAAGCGCCGTCCGCCGCTGCAAAGGCATCGTGAAGTGCTACCTGATGGCCGGCCAGTACGACTACCTGCTCATCGCCCGCGTAGCCGACATCGACGACTACGGCCGCCTCCACCACAACGAGCTTTCCCGCCTTCCCGGCGTCACCCGCCT
>JAATFE010000316.1 GCA_015655365.1 Terriglobales bacterium | reverse complement strand
TCGATTCGAGGTAGACCACCGTGATCGCGCCGTGCATGGTCTTCAACTCCGCAGCCCGCTCCGGGGTCAGTTGGGCGGTTCCGCCCACGGCCTTCTCCAGAGAACTCATGGCCGCATGAAGCCGAGCTTGCAGCACCGGTGCGGATTCAAAAGCGGTCAACGCGGGCTTGGTCCCGGCTTCTTCCGGCCAGAACTCGCGGATGGCCTCGTTCATGCTCAGTCGCAGCCACTTCGCCAAGTCGATGGTGTTGCCATTGAATTCAATGACTGTGGTGCCGTTCACTTGCAGGGCCACAAACTCCACCAGCTCTTCGGTCAGCAGCATCAGGTCGTGATAGTTGGCGTAGGCCTGGTAGAACTCCAGCATGGTGAACTCGGGATTGTGCTTCGTGCTCACGCCTTCGTTGCGGAAGTTGCGGTTCAGCTCGTAGACGCGATCCAGCCCGCCCACCACCAGCCGCTTCAAATAAAGCTCCGGTGCAATGCGCAGAAACAGGTCCTGATCAAGCGCGTTGTGATGGGTCACAAATGGCCGCGCCGCCGCGCCGCCGGCGATTTGCTGCATCATCGGCGTTTCGACTTCGATAAATCCGCGCTCGTCAAAGAACTGGCGCAAAGCCTTTAGTACCTTGGCGCGCTTCACGAAAACCGTGCGCGCGTCGAGGTTGGTGAACAGGTCCACATAGCGCTGGCGATAGCGCAACTCCACGTCGGCCAGTCCATGGAACTTCTCCGGCAGCGCCAGCATGGCCTTGGCCAAAAAGGTGAGTCGCTCCACGTGAACCGTCAACTCGCCGGTCCGGGTGCGGAACAGGTAACCCACCACGCCGATGTGGTCGCCCATGTCGAGCAGCTTGTAGAGCGCAAAACCGTCGTCGCCCACCGCGTCCTTGCGGACGTAGATCTGCAGCCGTTCGCCGTTCTGCTGCAAGGTGGCAAATCCGGCCTTGCCCTGTGCACGAATGGTCATGATGCGCCCGGCCACAGCCACGGTGACGCGCTTGGCTTCCAGTTCCTCGGTCTGCATTTCGCCCCACTTGGCGCGAACCGCGGGCAAGGTGTGTGAGGTGGGAAACTGGTTGGGATAGGCTGCTTGGCCCAGCTTCTCAATCTCTGTCAGCTTGGCCTTGCGCATGTCGAAAAGATTGCGCTCAAACTCTGAATCGAACACGTGATTTCCTTCCATCGGCTGGGCGATTGCCCAAAAGGGAAGTATACCTGCTCATGGGTTTGCACTGTATGCTGGACAGGAACCTCTATGGCCTTCAATCGCCCCATTCCGAACCCCCGGCCCGAGCCCAGGTCATCGGGCGGTCTTGCTACCCTCGTCGAAGCCGAGAAGCTGATGCAGATTGCCATTCTGCTGCCTTCTTCCGCGTTTATCGGCTGGCTGCTGGGCGCCTGGCTCGATAGCCGATTCCACCAGTCGTGGCTTGGCATCGCCGGTATCGTGGTTGGCGGTGTCTCGGGACTGGTCTACGTGATTCGCCTCGCGATCGCCTCCATGAACGGAGTCCGCGTCACCTCCAAAAAAAGGAAGCCGGGCCGATAAAGGAATCTCCGGCCAATAACCATGACAGAAAATTCCACCCCCCTCGCCGATCTCACCGATGCGGCTCTTGAGGCCCTGCTCAAGCGGGCCATTCGCGACACCCTGATTCTGGGCCTCGTTCCCGCGGTAGTGCTGTTGTTTGCCTCTGGCTGGCGCAACGCGGCCATGCTGGCCGTGGGCGCGGCAATCTCCGCGGCCAGCATTCTGGAGTGGCAGCGCCTCATCCGCTTCGTCAATGCCAAGCTCGACAAGCAGAAAATTCCCAAAAGCGCCGCCCTGGTCGCCGTGTCCTTTGTGCTCAGGCTCACAGTCTATGCTGCGGCAATTTATGGTAGCCTGAAGTGTTTCCACGGCTCGGTGGTGGCTCTTCTCTGCGGTTTGGGTCTGGCGTTTGTGACCTTGGCTTGGGAAGCCCTTCAATTGCTTCGAGATTAAGTTCCAAAACGGCTGTTCTCGCACAATGCAGGCCGGAAACAGAAAGATAAAGTCTTCATGCCGGAATCTTTTGCACTCGTCCGTTTGCTGAACGGCCTCTTCATGGGCGTTGAGGTCAAGGCTTTTCAATCGATTGGCTTGGGTGCGGCCGAGGCCGCCCAAAGAGCTGTCAAGATCAACCAGGCGCTGGGGTTGGAACTGCTGGTCGTACTCGGCCTCATTGCCTTCTTCGTGATCGTGCGGATGAGCCTGTCGGTGGAGAAGCCGAACCCGGCGCAGCAAATCGCCGAAATGGTCCACGAGTTCACCGGCGGCCAGGCAGACCAGGTCATCGGCCACGGCTATGAGCGCTTCCAGGCCTTCGTCACCTGCATCGCCCTGTTCGTCGTGCTCAACAACTTGCTGGGACTGATCCCGGGCCTCGATACCCCCACCAAGCTGCCTGAAGTGCCCCTGGGCATCGCCATCCTGACGTTTATCTTTTACCACTACCACGGTGTGCGCGTTCATGGGCCCATCGGCTACCTGAAGCAGTTTGCCGGTCCGGTGTGGTGGATTTCGCCGCTGTTGTTCCCCATCGAGATCATCTCCCACTGCGCGCGCGTCATGTCGCTCACCATCCGTCTTTACGCCAACATGTTTGCCAGCGATCTGGTGTCGATGGTCTTCTTTTCGCTGATTCCGCTGGGCATCCCCGTCATCTTTCTGGGCCTGCACTTCGGCGTTTCACTCATTCAGGCGTACATCTTCATGCTCCTGTCGATGATCTATCTCTCCGGAGCGGTTTCGCACGAGCACTAGGTCTCTGGGCGCTTCTTGAAGTGCCAAATTTGGGTGCCCCATCCTTGGTGCGTCTTTGTTTTTGCGCCTGGGGTGGGATACCGCCACTGCGTCTGAGACGCGAAAAAGATTTCGCCGGAGAGCGCTTCCGCTCCGGGCAAACGAACGGTCGCCAGTGTGAGGGGGCCGGCACGGTGAGCCTCAACCACCTACTGGCGGCCAATTCAAGGGAAGCAGGAGAATTATGCGTAAACTTCAATTTGTATTCATGGCTCTGGCGGTTCTGTGCTGCGCAGTTCCGGCCTTCGCGGATGGCGGTTCCACCGTCGTCAATCTGGTGCCGATCGGCGCCGGCATCGGCATGGCTTTGGCTGCGGGTCTCTGCGGCCTCGGCCAGGGCAAGGCAACTGCTTCGGCCACCGAAGCTTTGGCCCGCAACCCCGGCGCTCGCGCTGGCATCATGACCCTTCTGGTTCTCGGTCTGGCCTTCATCGAGTCCCTCACCCTGTTCACCCTGGTGATCGTGTTTGCCGTGGTTGCCAACGCCAAGTAATTCCAGTTTCCAAACAACAGAGCGGCCCCGCCTTCCAAGGTGGGGCCGCTTTGTTGTTGATCGAGAATTCCGAAAACTGCGGAGTGCAGCTATACATCTGGCAGCGTGAATTTGCGCGAACGTCCGGGTGCCCCAGGTTCGGCGCATTTTTTGCGCCTAACCTGGAATGGCACAAACCTCAATCGGATCAAAAGCGTCTGATCGGAGATCTCACCGTCCGCTCTTCGCCGCACTCCCTTGGCCGGCTCTCAGCATCTGGATGGCTTGCCGGTAGTCCAGCCCGGCAGGCAGTGGCTCAAAGTGCGTCTGCTCCTCGACGGTGTCGAAGCTCTTGCTCTTGAAGAGCACTCGCCCGCTCATGGCCATCTGGAAGCGCACAATGCGCCACTGGCGTCCGCCTACGTCCGCCTGCTCGATCACGATCCATCCGTCCTTGTTGAGTCGGCCCAGAACGCCCCAGCCGAAGTCCACGTCCTTCTGTAGATGGCCCTCCAGACGCGTCACACGCATCTGAGACGCGTCGATCCATATCTCGCCGGCCATGGCGGTCAGCACCTGCGTCTCGAGGTCAGGCGGGGCAAATTGCGGGTTCGGCTTAAAGGTGAATTTCTCCACCTTTCCCGCCGGACCCGATCCAGTGCCGGCAAACTGGTAAAGAAACGCCTGGGGAAGCACGCGCAACACTTTCAGCGCGCGCCCCGTGTCCGCATCTTCGTTCTGCTTGCGATGCCGCTGGCGTCCCGGATCGCTCAGCAGCCCATCCAAACGTGCCTCTTCTTTCTGCTCGTCATCCGCGCTCAGAGGCCTGTCTCCAATCGACAGCAGGTGCGCCACGGCGCCGTCCCGGGTCTCAAAAATCTCTTTCACCGTGGTCAGCCGGGGGCTGGATTTCCGTAGACGGTAGTGCATGGGATGGTTCGAATCTCTTGCCGTGCGCATCTCGGACTCGACTGCCCGCTCCACCAGCGCCTGGGCCTGGCTGGAAGTCATGGTCGTTGGCTGTGCCGGTGCGGGGCAGGGAACAGCCCCGGCGAGCAGCAAGAGCAGGGTCAATGATCTTTGCACAGGGTCTAGTTTAGTGGGCATCCATCACCCATGCAGTGACGGCGAATCGCATGTTCTGTTAGACGCGGAGGTTCCCCCTGTGGTTTCGCCGATTGAAGCAATGCGCCCGGGTTGCGTATAGTGCGGGCAGGGGCTAGTTTTGGCCCACGAGAGGGACAAGACCTATGGTCATGGACAATACTCCCGCGCGCATCGGCAAGAGCATCGTGATTAGCGGCGAGGTAAAGGGCAGCGAAGATCTGATTGTGGATGGGCGCGTGGAGGGGACCGTCAACCTCTCCGAAAGCAAGCTGACGATCGGACCCGATGCCAATGTGGCCGCCGATCTGTCCGCCAAAGATGTGCTCATTTTGGGCCAGGTCAAGGGCAATGTTGTCGCCAGCGGCCGGGTCGAGATGCGCGCCGGCTGTAGCGTGGAAGGCGATATCCGCGCTCTGCGTCTGGCCGTGGAGGATAATGCTGTTTTCCGCGGCAAGGTCGACCTGACGCAAGCCGTAACCAAGGCGTTCGATGGGGCCAGCGCCACTCATTCGGGCGGTAATTTTTGATGGGACGCTGTTCGCCGCTCTGGCAGACGGCGTTCCGTCTGACCGCAAGGGGATGTCAGGTTGTTTAGCCGCTGGTTTGGAAAGAAACAGGATGTTGGTCCCGTCGTTGTCGAGGCGGGCTTTACGGGACCGCGCGTGCCGCGCCACTCCGGAGGATGGGCTGCCTTGCGCAAGCGCCTTCAGGCCGATTCGGAACTACATGTCATCGACGTCGGCTACACATCGCCCTCCAACATCAACTACCTCACAGGTCTGGGCCACAGCGTCTTCCTCGCCGATCTGGTCCACGATGCGTGGTCCGGAAACTGGCAGAATGGTACAGACGAGGACGGCAATGCACGATGGGATGTGCAGGGCTTTCTCGATAACTCTCTCAATTTTTCCGGGCGCACCTTTGACGTGGCCCTTCTTTGGACCGCCCTCGACTATTTGCCCGAGGCGTTGGTGGCGCCGGTAGTCAACCACTTATTCTCCGCCATGAACCCGGGCGGCGAAGTGTTTGCCCTGTTCCACACCCGGACGCAGGGCGAGGAGACAGTGCATTGCCGTTACCACCTAACTCCCGGCGACGAGGTTGAGGTGCAGTTGGCCGAGCCTTTCCCCATTCAGCGCGCTTTCACCAATCGCAGCATCGAGCGCTTGTTTTCCGACTGGTCCGGTCATCGCCAGTTTCTTGCCAAAGACAGTGTTTCCGAGGTCATAATGACCCGGTAGACGGGCTTTCTCCAGGGAGGAATCATGGACTTATTGAAGGGCACGCGCATTACCTGGCTGGGCCATGCAACCGTGTTGGTCCAGACCGCCAAGGGCACCAATATCCTGATCGACCCCTACATCGCGCAGAATCCGAAATATCCCAAGAATTTCGTTCTGCCCGCCAAGATTCACTACGTCCTGCTAACCCACGGCCACGGAGATCATATCTCCGACGTCGTGCCGATAGCCACCAGGCACGGTTCTACCGTGGTGGCTATCTACGAGTTGGCCACTTATGTTGCGGCCAAGGGCGTGGCGAATACCGTTGGGATGAATCTGGGTGGAACCGTGCAGTTGAACGAGGTGGCCGCCACCATGGTCGAGGCCAAGCACTCCGCCGGTGCGCAGGACGAGCACGGTACCCACTATGTCGGGGTTGCAACGGGCTTCGTGCTTACCATTGCGGGCGGCCCGGTGCTTTACCATGCAGGAGATACGGCTGTCTTTGGAGATATGAAGCTGATTCAAGAGCTATATCGGCCAGAGGTGGCCATGCTTCCCATTGGAGGGCACTTCACCATGGGGTCGAGAGAAGCTGCCCTGGCTGCGCATTTGCTGGCGCCCAAGGTTGTTCTCCCGCTGCATTTTGGAACGTTCCCGCCGCTCAAAGGCACGCCGCAACAACTGGCGGAACTTGTCGATGCCGGCATTCAGGTTGTGCCGTGGTCGCCAGGGGAAGCGATTTAATTCAGGCTCTGCCCTGTGTTAGGGCCTAAACGAAGAGTGGGCTGGCTTGCAAGCCAGCCCAGGAATCTGTCCGTGGTTCGAGTTACTTTGCGGAGGATGCCTTCTTCTGCTCTGCCCAGCGCCGCTTTACGGCCTCGGCAATGCGCTTGCGCCCCTCGGGGGTAAGGTTTCTCTTCTTCTTGGCTGGTTTCTTGGCGGCAGGGGCTGCCGCAGCTTTCTTAGCTGCTGGAGCGGCTCCGCCACCCAGAAGGGTTCGCGCCTGTTGCAACTGCGCGATTTCCCGGTCGATCTGTGTCAAAATCTCTGAAACTCCCACGGTTCCTCCTGTTAGGTACTCATAAGTGGCTCGGTTGTCGATGTGTCTTAGTCGAGAATTTTACAAAATGAACCACTCGTCCTGTGAAACACAATACGCAACTGTGGACTATTTTACAAACAAAAAATGCGAAAAGTTACCGGGTTAGAAACCATCAGCTAGTCAAAACTTTCTCCTTGCGCGCCCTCGCGCTCATCGTTGCCGAACGATTTGAGCTATATGGAACGCAGAAGATTGACGCCGATCTCTCATTTCGGAAACCCGCACTCATGCTGCTGCCCGAGATAGCGCGCCCTCGACCGCAAGAAAATCGCCCTTCCACAGTGTCTCTGTAGAAGGGCGATGACTTGTTGCAACTAAGTTTCCGGCAACGATTTACAGATAGCGCGAGGATTTGGGCGGCCGCGGAGGTAGCTCGGGGCCAGGCGTTGTGCCGGGAATCGTCGAGAGATCGTGTCCGCCAAGGCGCAGCGTGGCTGGCGCGCCGCATGCTCGATAATTGCTCAGATCGCGCAGAATCTCCTGCTTTTCGCGAGCATACTGCCCCGCCAACCGTGTCAGCGCATAGGTGATGATGTCGCTGTGATGCAGGTCCGATACCGAGGGATCGCGGCGCATGTTCAACCACAGCCGGTGAACAAGCTGCACGTCGTCGGGGCTTAGATTGGGTGCATGGGGCCCGATGTAAAACACCTTCACCGCACCTTTGGGATCGATGACATAGAAGTTGAACTGGCGCTTGGGTTCGGGAAGCTGCTCCCACGCTTGTCCCATGTGGAATGCCTGATCCTCGGCGGTCATCTTGCTCGAAACTCCCGAAACCACGGAGTCCATTTCCAGTGAGTTCGCTCCCTGCACCAGCGCGGCAAAAACGTCTCCGGCGGGAACCACCAGCAGCGATACTTTCTTGCCAAAGCTTTCGGCTACCGAAACAGCTTTGGTAAAGATCATTTGCTCGTGCTCGCTAAAACTCTGCTGCTCCGCGCTCAGATACTCCGGCCCGCCCACGCCCATCATGCGCAC
>JAATFE010000317.1 GCA_015655365.1 Terriglobales bacterium | reverse complement strand
GCTGATTTTACGCGTGAGTCGGTCCGAGTGCTGCAGCAACAGCGCTTAGATGAGTATGTGCGAGCCGTGAGTATGGACGCTGAGCGTGGTACTCAGGCGATGGCCATGGCGTCTTCTTCCTCTGCAAATAACGCAGCCGACCTCAATACTTCCAAAATTGCCTCCCAGACGCTGATTACCCGTCTCAGCCAGGTCCGGGCGACGGGACGCATTGTGTTGCAGTTCCACCCTGACAGCGCAAGTGTCGACGAATTGCCCGCGATCAGCCTCGAAAACGGGGACCGATTTGTTGTGCCCTTCAGACCCGCGACGGTCAATGTTGTTGGTGCGGTGTATAACCAGAACTCATTCATCTACCAGCCTTCCCTTTCGGCAGATCGTTACCTGCAATTGGCGGGCGGACCTAATCGCAATGCGGATTGGCGCCGAGCCTTTGTCATTCATGCTGACGGATCGGTAGTCAGCCGTAGCACCGGGAAGGGCGTATGGGGCAATGAATTCAAGAAGCTATCCCTGAATCCGGGTGACACCATCGTGATGCCGGATAAGACGCTGCGGCCCAGCCAGTTGCGCGGCTTTACGGAATGGACCCAGATCTTCTCGCAATTGGCCCTTGGCGCAGCGGCCATCAACGTTCTCTAACCGAGCTCGGGGTAGACAGGCACAGGTGGGGGCTGGTCGAGCAGATCGACCAGCCCTTGCCCGTCTTTAGCCTGTAAAGTCGAGATGAGGCGCGGATGTTTAGGTCTGGCCAATCCAATTCCTCGGTTCGTTCGCCGATGCTTTAGTAGCTGGACTGTGCTTCGTTCCTACATCCCGCTGACACGAAAGTCAACCAATGAAACGCATCTTACTCTCCGTGCCACACATGGGCGGCTCCGAAGAAGGCTATGTGCATGAGGCCTTCGCTACCAACTGGCTGTCGACGGTTGGACCGAACATCGTTGCATTCGAGGAAGCTTTCGAGAGCCGATTCGGCCAGCCGGCTGTCGCTCTGGTCAGTTGCACCGCAGCGATCCACCTTGGCTTGCGCCTTCTCGGCGTGGGGCCCGATGACAAAGTCCTATGTTCAACGCTTACGTTTGTCGGAGGGTGTAATCCAGTCCGTTATCTCGGCGCGGAACCGATATTCCTCGACAGCGACTATGCCACATGGAACCTTGACCCAAACATGCTCGAAGACGCTCTCCGCGAGTGCGCGATGCGCAACAAATTGCCTCGCGCCCTGATCGTGGTGCACCTCTATGGACAGTGCGCCGACATGGATCCCATCATGGCGCTTTGTGAGCGCTATGGCGTGGCGGTGCTCGAAGACGCCGCCGAATCGCTCGGCAGCACGTATAAGGGGCGGCCAGCCGGATCAATCGGTGAAATCGGTGTGTTCTCTTTCAACGGTAACAAGATCATCACCACAGCAGGCGGCGGGATGTTCACCTCTCGCAACGAGAGTTGGGTAGAAAAAGCGCGCTTTTGGTCGCAGCAAGCCCGTGACCCTGGCATGACCTACGAACACTCGGAGATGGGCTATACCTATCGCATGAGCAATGTGTTGGCAGGCATTGGACGCGGCCAACTCGAAGTTCTCGACCAGAGGATCAAGCAGCGCCGTGCGATTGCGTTCCGATATCGCGACGCATTCGCGGACCTCTCCGGAATTACCTTGATGCCGCAGGCATCCTATGGCCTCAACACAAACTGGCTCAGTTGCTTTCTCATCGACGAGCGAGGATTTGGCTCATCCAGAGATGCCTTGATCCGGGCGCTCGACGAAGCCAACGTGGAAGCCCGTCCGGTGTGCAAGCCGATGCACTTGCAGCCGCTGTATGCGGGATGTGAACACTATGGCGGTGAGGTGGCGGAGGACTTGTTCCGGCGAGGAATATGCTTGCCAAGCTCGAGCAGTCTGTCGGAAGAGGATCAATTGCGCGTGATCAACTGCGTCCGAAAGACTGCCGGCGCGGAGGCATTGGCTATCCTTTCCACGACCGAGCGCAAGTAGAATCACGGGGGCCGGGCAATGCTATGCCCGATATTGCTCGTCGCTCACCTGTTCCAACCAATCGACGGTTTTGCCATTGAGCTTCTCATGAATGGCCATATGCGTCATCGCGGTTGTTGGCGCTGCACCGT
>JAATFE010000155.1 GCA_015655365.1 Terriglobales bacterium | reverse complement strand
GAACTCGACAATGCAGGTCTGGTCGTCAATCACCACCACGCCCGCCGAGCCCAGCATCGATCCCGCCTTGCCCACCTGGTCGAAGTCCATGCCCAGGTTCTCGATCTCCTCGGGCAGCAGCACCGGGGTCGAGCAGCCGCCCGGCACCACAGCCTTCAACTTGCGTCCGCCGCGCATCCCGCCGGCCACGTCGTAAATCATCTTCTTCAGGTTGTAGCCCATGGGCAGTTCGTAAACCCCGGGCCGCTCCACGTGTCCGCTGATGCCGAACAGCCGCGTGCCGCCGTTGCGCTCCGAGCCCACTGCCGCAAACGCAGCCGCGCCCATGGCAAAAATGTGCGGCACCGTGGCAATGGTCTCCGCGTTGTTGATCACCGTTGGTCCGCCATAAAGGCCCACCACGGCAGGGAAGGGCGGCTTGATGCGCGGCACGCCCCGCTTGCCTTCCAGCGACTCCATCAGCGCCGACTCTTCGCCCACTTCGTAAGCGCCCGCGCCGCTGTGGGTGATGATCTCAAACTCCGTATCCGACCCGAAGATTTTCTTGCCCAGAAAGCCCCGCGCGTAAGCATCCGCAACGGCCTTCTCCATGATCTCTAGCAGGTAGCGATACTCGCCTCTCAGGTAGATGAATCCCAGCTTGGCGCCAATCGCCAATCCGGCAATGATCGTGCCCTCGATAACCGAGTGCGGATCGTGCAAAAAGATCAGGTGGTCCTTGCATGTTCCCGGCTCGCTCTCGTCGCCGTTCACCAGCACATACTTCGGCTTGTCCGACTTCTTCGGCACGAACGACCACTTGAGCCCGGTCGGAAAGCCCGCGCCACCGCGTCCGCGCAGGTTGCTGGCCTTCATCTCGTTGATGATCCACTCCGGCCCTTGCTCCAGGCACTTCTTCGCGGACTCGTACCCGCCCAGTTCGATATACCGGTCGATCTCTGCCGCGCCCATGCCAAAACGCCGGGTCACGATCTTCACTTCGTCGGGATGGGAAACAAGCCTAGGCATGGTTGGCCGTCCCTTCCGCCTTGGCGCGATAGCTGGCCAGAAGGCCGGGCACCTGTTCGGGCGTCAGCTCGTCGTGGAAGTCGTAGTTCACCTGGATGGCCGGGGCCCAGCAGCATGCTCCGATGCACTCTACCTCTTCGAGAGAGAAGACGCCATCGGCCGTAACGCCCTTGTTCCCGATGCCCAACTCTTCCTGGAAGCGCTCGTAAAGGTCGTAAGCGCCGCGCAACATGCAGCTGATGTTGGTGCACACCTGCACGTTATATTTGCCCACCGGCTTGAAGCGCAGCATCGAGTAGTACGTCGCCACATTGCGCACATCGAGTTCGGTAATGCCGATCCGCTCCGCCACTTCCGCAATCACCGCGTCCGACAGGTAGCCGATCTCGTCCTGTGCATACAGCAGCATGGGAACCAGCGCCGAACGGCGCAGCGGATACTTGGCTGCCAGCGCATCCAGCCGCGCCGCCAGCTTGGGCGAAAACAGGGTCATGGTTTCTGGACTCGTTTTTTGGGGACTCATTGCATCAACTCCCGTGCCCACGCTTCAGCGGCCATATCCATCTCTTCCTCACCCGAGGCGCCGCGCAATCGCCCGGCCTCGGTCAACTCCAGCTTGCCCTTGCTTCCATCTTCGCGTTGCCAGTTCACCGTGGCGCCCTTGCGCTCCAAATCCAGCGTTCGTGCGTCAAAGCGAACCCTGATCCGTTTCCCGTCCGACTCCACCGTTGCTTGCCGGTTCCCGTTCAACCCATGCACCGCGGTGTAGCTGCGCAGCAGGGAAGCGAGAGAGGTCCAAAATTCGCCGCAAATCTTTTCCACAGGGAACAGGCGCGGAGCGCTCAACGGTCAATCTCTCCCAGCACAATGTCAATCGAGCCGATCACTGCCACAACATCGGCCAGCATCCGTCCCTTGCACATGGTCTCCAGCGCCTGCAACGTTGCGAACGACGGATAGCGCATGTGCACCCTGTAGGGCTTGGCCGTGCCGTCCGAGACCACATAGTAACCCGTCTGCCCATGCCCTGCCTCAATCCCCTGGTAAACCTCGCCGGCCGGCACCGCAAAACCCTCGGTCACAATCTTGAAGTGATGGATCAACGCCTCCATCTGCGTCTTCATCTTCTCCCGGTCGGGCAGCACAATCTTAGGCGCATCGGCCTTCACCGCGCCCTCCGGCATCCCGTCCAGCGCCTGTTGGATGATCTTCACGCTCTCGCGCATCTCCACCAGTCGCACTTCGTACCGCGCCCAGCAGTCCCCATCGGTCGAAGTCGGCACCTGGAACTGGAACTTCTCGTAGCTGCAGTAGGGAATGTCGCGTCGCACATCGAAATCCACGCCCGAGGCCCGCATCGGCGGCCCGCTCACGCCCAGCGCCACTGCATCGGCAGCCGACAAATACCCTACGCCCTTCAACCGGTTCTTGAAGATCGGGTTCCCCGTTAGCAGGTTCGAATATTCGTCGATCTTTTCCGGAAGCATGCTGATGAACGCCTGCACCCGGGCAAAAAAGTCCAGCGGCGGCTCCATCGAAACCCCGCCAATGCGGAAGTAGCTGGTCATCATGCGCTGCCCGGCCACCGCCTCAAACAGTCGCAAAATCTCTTCGCGTTCGCGGAAGGTATACAGAAACACTGTTAGCGCGCCAATATCCATGGCGTGCGTGCCCAGCCAGATCAGGTGCGAATTCAGCCGGCTCAACTCCGCCAGCAGCACTCGCAGCCATTGCCCCTTCTCGGGAATCTCCAGCCCCAGCAGCTTCTCCACCGCCAGGCAATAGCAGAGATTGTTCGACAACGGGTCCAGGTAGTTGATGCGATCCGTCAGCGGCACTACTTGTTGATAGAACTTGGCCTCGCAGGTCTTCTCGATGCCGGTGTGCAGGTAGCCGATCTCCGGATAGAGCCGGACAACGATCTCGCCGTCGATCTCCAACACCAGCCGCAAAACCCCATGTGTTGCAGGGTGCTGTGGGCCCATGTTCAGAACCATGTGCTGGTCGTTGGCGCCTTCGGCAGTTGGGGCCTGGAGGATGCGCGTATCGGAAATCAGTGCCATCTAGCGGTAGCCCTCCACCGGGTAGTCCTTGCGCAACGGATGGCCTTCCCAGTCGTCGGGCATCAAAATGCGGCGCAGGTTGGGGTGCCCTTCGAAGCGGATGCCG
>JAATFE010000081.1 GCA_015655365.1 Terriglobales bacterium | reverse complement strand
GATCAGGTCGGCCCAGGAGATCTTCCGGCCGTACTTCTGCTTGATGGGCCAGATCAAACGCCGCGCCTTGTCGAGGCTCACGTTGTCAGGCCAACTGTTGAGGGGAGCAAATCGCTGCGCTCCGGAACCCGCGCCGCCGCGGCCATCGGCGATGCGATAGGTGCCTGCGCTATGCCATGCCATACGAATGAAGAACGGCCCATAGTGGCCATAGTCGGCTGGCCACCAGTCCTGCGAGTCCGTCATCAAGGCGCGGAGGTCCTTGATCACGGCATCCAGGTCGAGGCTTTTGAACTCGTCGGCGTAATTGAACCCCTCGCCCGTCGGGTTGGACAGTGGGCAGTGTCGGTGCAGGGGTTTCAGGTTCAGTTGATTGGGCCACCAGGTTGCGTTCGTTGTGCTTGCAGCCGTTGCGCGTTTTGCCGCGCCGCTCGAAAACGGGCACTTTGCTTCATCGGACATGGTTCTCTCCTGCGGAGCGCCACCTGTCGTAGTCAGGGGTTCAGACATGCGTTGATCTCCTTGTTGAGCTTTGTACCAGCATCCCTCATGGATATTCTGCAATGGACTCGGGTTGGCTCACAGGATTAAAAATAGGCTGGGCGGAACGATATGTAAAATCAATTGTTTCTACAATGACGATTACTCTACTCTATGATGAATAGGAAAGGGACAGCCCATGAATCTGCAGGAGCTTCGCTATCTGGTGGCCGTGGCCGAACACCTGCACTTTGGGCGGGCGGCTGAGGCATGCAATGTGAGCCAACCCACGCTGAGCAGCCAGATTCGCAAGCTGGAAGACGAATTGGGCATCATGCTCATCGAGCGCACCAACAAGCGCGTGGTCATGACCGCGGTGGGTAATCAGATCCTCACCCATGCGCAACGGGTGTTGACCGAGGCCGGGCAGATGGAGGCAGTGGCGAGGGCCGCCCGCGATCCGCTGGCGGGGCCGCTGAAGCTGGGCGTGATTCCCACCCTTGCCCCTTACCTGATGCCGATGATTCTTGGTCCATTGCAGAAGGCGTATCCGGAGCTGACCATCGAGTTATGGGAAGACCAGACCCGCGCCCTGATCGATGGGCTGCGCAATCATCGCTTGGACGCGGCGCTGCTGGCCACTGCGCCCGAAGCACCGGAGATTACCGAAATCGCACTCTTCAATGAGCCCCTCCTGGCAGCCCTGCCCCCCGATCATCGGCTGGCCTCGGTCGGAACCGTCAGCGAAGAGGATATGGCCGGTGATCTGCTGGTACTGGTAGACGGCCACTGTTTGGCCAACCAGGCTTTGGCCGCCTGCGGAACCAGGCACGGGCCGCCGCGCAACGGACTTCAGGCCGGAATGCAGGCTTCGACCCTTGAGACCCTGGTGAATCTGGTAGCTGCCGGCTATGGAACCACGTTGATTCCGGCCCTGGCCGCCGGTTCGCTGGGCCTGCGCGGCATCGTTCTGTGCCCGCTTACGGGCCAATCCTTCAGAACCATCCGTTTGGCCAGCCGACCCGGATTCTCCCGCCCTGCAGCCTTGCGCGCGCTCGAAAAGGTGATCCGGAGGGCCATAAACCTGCAAGGAGGCGATGCGGGGAGCTCCACGGTTGCAACCTGGTGCAAGCCAAACCTGCGCCATGCGGTTGAACACAATACTCCGTTGCATAAAGGTGTGCGTCCCCGTTCAACGCCGCCGCAAGCCCCCACGCATTACACTTCATAGAGCATGACCCGGCAAGATCCATTCACGCCCCAACTGGGCCTCAGCTTCGAAGAGCCTCGACCCACCCGCCGCATCTGGCCGGTGCGCGAGTTAGTCGGTCAGGTTCGAGAACTGGTCGAGCAGGAGTACGGCGACGTCTGGGTGGAGGGCGAAATCTCCAACTACCGCCCCACCCCCTCCGGCCACGTCTACTTCACGCTCAAGGATACCGACGCCCAACTCCCCGTGGTTCTCTTCCGCCGCCAGGCCATGCTGCTGCGTTTTCGTCCCGAGGACGGTCTGCGCGTGCTGGTCCGCGGCCGGGTCAGCGTCTATGAGCAGCGCGGACAGATGCAATTGGTGGCCGAAACCATGGAGCCGGTCGGCGCGGGTTCGCTGCAACTGGCCTTCGAGCAGCTCAAGGGGCAGCTCAAGGCCGAAGGCCTTTTCGAGGCGGAGCGCAAGCGCCCTCTGCCCGCCTTTCCCCGCACTGTGGGCATTGTCACCTCACCCACCGGCGCCGTGGTCTGCGACTTTCTCAACATCGTGAACCGCCGCCACTCCGGTTTGAGCGTGCTGCTTTACCCCGTCTCCGTGCAGGGCGACCAGGCCCCAGCAGAGATTGAAGCCGCACTGGCCGAATTGAATGCCTGCGGCCTCGTCGACGCCATCGTCCTGGCCCGAGGG
>JAATFE010000273.1 GCA_015655365.1 Terriglobales bacterium | reverse complement strand
GCGCAATTGGAGATTCAGCCGCAACGATGCGGAGTATAGCTATTTGCTGTGACAGAATCAATAACCTGCTTGTGAAAACTCCGGCACACACCAGCGACGATCTTACTGATCCGGCCCATAAGAAATACGACAGGGTGGGAAAGCACGATGCAAATCTTTTGGGCCGGATCAGTAAGATGCAGTCTTTGTCCTGGCGCAAACCGCATGAATACCGATTATGCTTGCTCCAATGGAGTCGGACCGGTGGAGTAGCATAATAACGTAACTTTAATATCTATCTCTTGAATTTGTTCTTGACATATCTTAGCGATTTTGCAAGATTCGTTGGCAGCACTTTTTATTGAGTGGGTAAGGCCGGCTCTTCCTTCGGTACCCAGCAGCCGAGTTTTCATTCTCTCGGTTCAGGGCCCTGACCTTTCGTTTGCCCCAAAGATATCGGATCGCTGTCGCCTCATCTGCTGAAAGGATTCCTGCCATGGCAACGCTGCCCTTTCCCTGCACGGCTGCTCCACTTACCCATGACGGCATTCAAAGTGCGATGACCGCTCTTGGCATCGATGCGGCTACCCTTTGGGCCATGCTGCACGTGGAAACAAGAGGCTGCGGTTACTTCGGCAGCCGCCGTCCGCAAATTCTCTTTGAGCGCCACCTCTTCTCCCGCTACACCCACGGCGCATGGGACGCAACCGCGCCCGATGTAAGTAACCCGGTCGCGGGTGGCTATGGCGTGGGCGGGGACTTTCAGTACAGCCGTCTGGGCAAGGCTTTCGGCCTCGATCCTTCCGCCCAGGACGCCGCGCTCCAAAGCGCTTCCTGGGGGCTCGGCCAGGTGCTTGGCTCCAACGCCGTCTCGGTTGGCTTCACTAACGTGCAAGACATGGTGGCCGCCATGGCCGCCTCGGAGGATCGGCAGCTTCAAGCGGTGGTCGGCTATATCCTCGCCAACAAACTGCAACATGCGCTTCAAACCCGGAACTGGGCAGCCTACGCAGCCGGCTACAACGGCCCCGATTATGCCAAGTATCGCTACGACACAAATCTCGCCCAGGCTTACGCGCTCTATCAAAATGCGCGCCGGCTTCCCGACCTGACCATCCGCGCCGGGCAGTTGACGCTCTTTCTGCTCGGCTTCAATCCCAACGGCATCGACGGAGTGCTCGGGCCTGGCACCCTGACAGCGCTGCACAACTTCCAGAGCCGGCAGCAAATCCCGCTGACCACAGGGATTGACGCGGATGTCCTGGCTACGTTGACATCTGCCCTCCCGCCTGCATCCGACCTGTCTCTCAGTTAGTTGCGGATGAGTTTGTTTCGGTAGTTACGAGACAGCAACAACAGAAGGGGAACGGACTCGTTATGACGGCCAGCCACATCCTTCGTCTCGAAATTCTGGGCTTCCTGTGTGCCCTGGCGGCGACCGTTGTCTACCGGATCTTGACGCGCCGCATCGAGATTGACGGGCTTTTGAGTGAGGACAACGCCTCCGGCAACAGCCAGATCGTGAGCAATGGCGGCCCCGATGACGTGCAGCAACTGATGACGAAGCTCGGCGTGAAATCCACCAGCGCCACTTATACCGCAGCCCACCCAGCCTGCTGCGGCGAAGTGAGGCCTACGGCGTCACATCCAAAAGCGCCTTCAGGCCCTTCATGTCCTTCACCACAATCCGCCGCGCATCCACTTCCAAAAGTCCCTCGGCTTGCAGCCGCATCAGGTTGCGCGAAATCAGTTCGCGCACCGTTCCCAACCGATTGGCGAGCTCCTGGTGGCTGGCCGGCAAGCGAATCTCGATTCCGCCCTCGATCTTTGCGCCCTCGCTCTCCGCGAGTTTCAGCAGTGTGGAGACGAGCCGCTGGCGCACCGTGGTGAACGACAGCTCTTCGATGATGTTGACCAGGCCACGCAGCCTTGCGCCGACCACCGTGAGCACCTTGAGAGATACTTCGGGATGCTCCAGGCAGAAGGCGTGAAAATCCTGCCGCGAGATGAACGCAATCTCCACATCTTCCATGGCGAGGGCCGAGGCGGGGTAGGCGCCTCCGTCGAAGACCGGCAACTCGGCGATGGATTCGCCGGGAACGTTCACGGCCAGCACTTGCTCGCGCCCGCTGGCCGAAGACTTGAAGATGCGGACCTTGCCCCGCGAGATGAATTGCAATCCGGCGCAGGGATCGCCCTCGGAAAACACCAGCTCGCCGGCGCTGAACGACCTGCGCACGGTGCGCGCAGCAAGCAGTTGCAGCTCAGCCGGCGAAAGGCTCGACAGCAATGCGGTCTTTTCCAAAACGGCGGCGAGGGGAATACGTTGAACGCTCACTCGGGGATTCTAGCAGCACCGAGTCTTCATTCACTCCGCGTACCGGGTGGCCCTACATCCCAGGATGCGACGCCTCGTTGGCATGAGGCACCAGTTCCAGATAAACGGCGCGGGGCAGGTCGGTGTTCCAGTGGCCCGTGGCTCTTGCGTAGAGAATCAGCCCGAAGAAAATGCACGCCATGATCCCGACAACCACCCGCGGACTGAGGGCGCGGCGATGCCACCGGTTCGACGGCGCCGAGGAGTTGGGCGGCAACGAGAACTGAAGGGCATCCTGCGCAGAGCAAACCGCAACGCAGGCCATGCACCCGGTACATTCCGCTGAGCGAACCTGTATTAGGCGGTCCACCGGCAGGCCCGCGGGGCAGGCCGTGGCGCACTTGCCGCAATTGATGCAGGCGTCGGCGTCGCGGCGAATCTTCACCGGGCTCAGCAGCGAAACCAGCCCCATCAGCGCGCCATAAGGGCAAGCGTACCGGCACCAGAAGTTCTGCACCAGCACGGAAAGAATCGCCAGCACGGCGATGACGACAATCGCCGTGGTTCCCATGGTGCGGAAGAAGTTCATCATCTTCACGTCGGCCACCATGCCGTAGGAGGTATGCATAAAGTCTTGCAGCGCCTCGGCGGACATGGAGCCGATGATAAAGACAAAAAAGCCCAGCAGCAGATATTTGAGGCCGCGCAGGGGAATGTCCACCCACCGGGGCAGGCACAACGTGCGGCCAAAGATCCGTTGCCCCAGCTTCCACAGGTACTCGGAAACCGTTCCCACCGGGCAAAGCCAGGAGCAGAACGCCTTTTTCAAAAGCAGGCTCATGAACACGAAAGCCATAAAGAGAAACATGGCCGCCGGGTGAACGGAGGGAACTAGCCCGGTAACCAGAAAGTATTTGAAGTTCATGAAGCCGGCGATGGGCAGCCAGCCCTCAACTCCTGCGGGCCGAGGCACATAGAAGCCCGTGCCGCCGCGCTCGAAGTAGCGCACCCACAGATAGAACTGCATCCCCAGCCAGCCGTTCAACAGGACAAACAGACCCTGCGCTACCCGCCTGATCTGCTGCGAACGGTCCGGCGCAAGGCGGCGAAGGAACGGCTTCTTCTCTGCGTGCGGCGGGATCTCGGTTTGTGTGCCCATGTTTCCTTCCTGCTCCTGCACTGGAGACTAACGGATCGGCGGAAAGCGCTCAATGACTTTAATCACAGGTGCGAGGCGAACTGAAAATGCGGCCCTGGCGTGCGTAAACTAGGAGGCAGAATGCTGAGGGGAGCCGATGCAGATTCTTCCGCAAGACGTGCTGATTGTCGTCGACGTGCAAAACGATTTTTGCCCCGGCGGTGCGCTGGCCGTGGCCGATGGCGACGCCGCGATCGACGCGATTCACCGCATCGCGCCGAGGTTCCAGCACATTGTTTTGACGCAGGACTGGCATCCCGCGGGGCACTCGTCCTTTGCCTCCGCCCACCCCGGCAAGCGGCTTTTCGACCAGATCGAGACGAGCTATGGGGCGCAGACCCTTTGGCCCGATCACTGTGTGCAGGGCGCCAGGGGCGCGGAGTTTCATCCCGCTCTCCACCTGCCGCAGGCCGAGCTGATTCTGCGCAAAGGCTTCCATCCGCACGTGGACTCCTATTCGGCCTTTCTTGAGAACGACCACGTGACGCGCACCGGCCTGGAAGGCTATTTGGACGAGCGGAACCTGGGTCGCGTCTTTTTTGCCGGATTGGCCTACGATTTCTGCGTCGGTTTTTCGGCCCTGGATGCGCGCGGCCTGGGCATCGAGGCGGTCATCGTACGCGATGCCTGCCGCGCAATCGATCTGGACGGCTCCGTGGCAAAAATCGAGGCCCGGTTTGCCCAGGCCGGGGTCGCGCTCATCCGGAGCGCAGAGCTTCTCGGCTGAAGCACTCCCATCCGGCGTAGAATCCCAACAGGTTTGGCGGACCGGCTCCGCTTCCCCATTTATGTCGCGCAGCTTCTACATCCTGGCCGCCACGCTCGGGTTCTTCGCGCTGATTTCGGCGGCAATGGCGCTGGTGCCTTCGAGCTTTCAGCCGGGGTTGCCGGCCAACGCGCCGCTATGGCGAGCGGTTGCTTTGCTTTTGCTGCTGGCCGCCTTGGCGGCGGCGCTGGCTGGCGTGATGAGCCACCTCTTCGAGCAGGTGGACCGGCGCAACGAAGAGGCCCGGCTGGCCGTCCGGCGCAAAAACCGCGAAAAGCACTAAAATTAGGCTTGGGACTCTTCCCCGCACAGAAACGAGCAGACACCCATGTATGAAGTCACAGTGGAGGCCGGTTTTTCTTCCGGCCATTATCTCCGCAACTATAAAGGCAAGTGTGAGAACCCGCACGGCCACAACTATAAAGTTCGCGTCACCCTGGCCGGCGCGGAGCTGGACTCGACCGGCCTGCTGCTCGACTTCAAGCTGCTCAAGCGCGTGCTGCGCCCGGTGATCGACCAGATCGACCACCAGATGCTCAACGACCTGGAGCCTTTCGCGGTGCTGAACCCCTCCGCCGAAAACATGGCCAAGTTTTTCTACGACCGGACCAACCAGGAGCTGACCGACATGACCCAGGGCCGCGTGCGCGTGAAAGACTGCACCATCTGGGAGACGGACACCACCACCGCTACCTATTACGAATAAGAACTGCGGTCGCTAGGTTCCCGCGTCTCAGTTCATCTGGCTCGACTTCGATTTGAGGTACTTGTCGAAGGGGATCTCGAAGTAGAAGAGCTCGTTGCCGTCGGCATCGCGCAGCTTGTGCAGGTGGAGCTTGGCGCCCTTGAGCGGGTGGTCAAGCTCGGAGACGTCGTAAAACAGGAATCCGGCGCGCGTGCTGTGGGGCTCGACCACCAGCGCCTGGTACTCGAAGGTGTTGAAATCCTGCTCGATCTCCTGGTTGCTGGCCTTGGGCTTCATCTTGATGGAGGGCAGCGGTCCGGGCAGGGGGATCTTTTTGCCTTCGCGCTCCTTGCGGGTCATCAGCCGCTCCACATCCTCCGGCTCGGCGGCCTGAATCTTGTCGCCCGCCGCGGTGAGGAAGAGGATCCGCGCATCGCGCAGCGAGATGGGCCGGCTGCCGTTATTGGTCACAATCAGCCTTATGGGCATGACCCCGTGGCTGAGGTAGTCCACCCGGAAGATGGCTTCCTTTTCGCGCGTGTCAAAGGGCTCTGCGGCGATGGCCACCTTTTCGTCTTCATGCACTTCGACCGCCGCATAGGCTGTGGCCGGCTGCACCGGCGGTGGGGTATGGTCGGCAGCCAAGGCTGGCAACGCCAGCCCCAGCACCCACAGCGGAAACTTCCTATAAGCCCTCATCGTGCATGACTGTATCATTTGAAGGTTAGACAGGGGTTAGGCAAATTCCGTACCCGATGATTCTGTTTTTTTATAATTTGGCATTGCTGGCGGCCCTCACGGCCGGAGCGCCTTGGTGGCTTTGGCGCATGGCCACCACCCACAAGTATCGCGAAGGCATGGCGGAGCGGCTGGGCAAGGTCCCGGCATCGCTCCTCGCCCTGGGCCGGGAGCGCCCCTTGATTTGGCTCCACGCTGTTTCCGTCGGCGAAGTCCTGGCGGCGAGCCGCCTGGTCGGCGAGCTGGACCGCGCCTTCCCCAGGCATCGTCTGGTCATTTCCACCACCACCCGCACCGGGCAAACTCTGGCCCGCGAGAAGTTTGGAAGCGACCGGGTCTTTTATTGCCCGCTGGACCTGCCCTGGGCGGTGC
>JAATFE010000484.1 GCA_015655365.1 Terriglobales bacterium | reverse complement strand
GGGATGACGCGCCAGCTCAATTCTCGTCCACGCCGGCGAAATTGCAGGCGCTTCAATGGAAATCCCTATTTCCTGTTCGCTCATCGGTTCCAGTTGCTGCTCCAGCTTAGCGCAATCTTCTGCCAAAGGTGATTCTACGGGGTGCGGCCGCTTGGGACAAATCCGGACAAGACCATCCGGCGATTCAACTGTTAGATAACGCGAATTTATCCTAACCCGAGGAAAACGGCCAGCGCACGGTTGACGGCGGTCAGCGTACGCGTTTCCAACTGCCCAAAGGGCTCGCCTGCCTTGTCGCGTGGGATGGTGTGGGCCTTGTCGACCATAATCTGCGAGGGCACATGGAGACCGTTTTTCATGGTCGGCTCTACGGCAATGCGAAAGGTCTCTATGGGCCGTAGTTTGCCGGTGACAGGAAGCACTGTAACCGAGGGATGTCGGGCAAAGAGGTCCGATTGGATCACAAGCGCGGGCCGGGGCTTGCCGTAAGCCCCCGCAAGAACCACGGGAACCAGATCGCCCCGCTTCATGCCCAGCCGTCCGTGTCCGAGACTTCAGCAATCCAACCAAGGGTACTCGCTTCCAGCGGATCTCCGATCAAAGACAGCGACTCCTGCTCGCACTTCTTGCGGTACTGCGCCGAGCGTGTGTCGGGAATCCAAATCTGAACTGGCTTCAATCCCGCCGCGCGCAGGAGTTCGCGGTGCTTTTGAACGCGTGTTGTAACCGGTGATTTCATGGGAAAAATCTCCGTTCCATGAAACATTTTATTTCACTGTTCTATTTCATGCAACAAATAATATTCGTGCCCCCTGTGTTTCCAAGCCTTCTGTATTGTGCCACTGCCTTGGTGAGGCCTTTGTGTAGCGTCCACTCAATACGAGGCTTCCGATCACTTTGCCGGCGGCGTTACAACGTCCGGTTGCAAAAGCTCAGGTTCTTCTTGCTCCTTCGCCTCGGATTCGGCGGACTGCTCCTCGATCTCGGACGCTTCGACGGCAGACGGGACCGCAGAGCCGAGCAAAGTGTCAATGCGGTAACAGGCCGCCTCGGCTGTTTGCAGAGCCTCGTGGACGGTCTTGCTCATCTCTGCGACAGCAGTGCGGCTGGGCTCAGCTTTACCGGCAAGGCGCAGCAGGGACGGCATCAGCAGCCACCAGAGTAGTTCCTCGTACAGTTCGTGAACCAGGTAGTCGTGACCATCCGCTTCGTGCACCCCGGTCAGCCAGCGCGCATCGGGGTCATGCCACAAGCTGGGCGAGAGGGCCACCTTTTCATCCCATGGTGTTGCCGATTCGGCCTCGGCCGCGGGCGTCTCCGGTTCGGCTCCTATTGCCTTCGAGGTATTTGCAGCCGTTTCCGGCTTGGTTTCAGGAGCGGCTTCAGTGGCCGAGTTCTCCGGCTTGCCGATGCCTGATCCGGTGAGGAGCAAAACCTTGATGCGGGCGGCGACGCGCCACGCCTCCTCGCCCTCAAAACCAAGAGCAGCAAAGGACTGAGCGAAAGGCTCACGCAGGCGGAGGCGATCAAACAGGTCCAACGCCACGCGCTCCGGGTTTTCCGCGTCGATGGATTCAGCCAACAATTCGAGGGCGCACCAACCGAGCACCGGGCCCCACATGGCAGTGGCGGTGAATTGTGGGCTGGCGCCGGGAAGCACGCGGCGGGCGGCTACGGTCCACGGCGCGGCAAAAAGCGGCTCGATGGCCGGAATGCGCATCGCGGCGCGCAGACGCTCCTCGAAGATGGACGCCATCAAAGCCGGATCGCCTGTTGGGGCGGCGTAAGCGGAATGGGCGTCCTGTCCCAGACGCGACCGATAGGCCGCCTGCGCCACGCAAAGAAAGCTTTCGCAGCGCTTCCACGCCAAGTCGAAAAACTCGCGGCGCTCCTGCTCGATCTTCTTGTCCTTTACGGCAGCGGCAGCGCCCGCGCTGGGATGCTCCGCCAGACAGGCGAAGAGGCGTACGAGAACCGGATCGAGTTGTAACTGAAGCGCATCGTGCACCGGGCGCAGTTCCAGATTCACCAGCGCATCGTGCAGGCTGGGCACGCCGCGGCCATTGAGCTGGTCGCAGAGCCGGTCCCAAGGCTGCTCCGAGGTCGAGCGCAACTCGCGCCAATCGAGGAAGACGTGGCACTCGTACGCCTGCAAGTCGAGGGTCAGGCCATGTTCGGAGAGATCGCTGGCCCGGCGCATATATTCGAGACCCGAGAGCGAGTCGCGCCAGGCAAAAACCATGGCGAAATCGCCGCTGAGGCCCAGGCCCTCGCGCAGGCGCTGCTGGCGCAGTTGCGCGGTGGACTTGTCGGCGTAGGCAGCCGAATAATCGATGGTGCCGTGGGTCTCGCCGTAGCGGTTGTTGTAGACGACCAGGGCGCGCTCGCCGCCGTTGCGGTTGGAGTAGGCAAAGACGTTTTCGTCCACCCGGCCCGTGTCCTGGAAGAAGTCGTAGAGCAGGAAGTTGCTGCTTTCGGCGAACAGGGCGCGGCGCTGCAACAGGGGCGCAATTTCGCGCTCGTGGCGCTCAACGAGCCATGGATCGGCCGTCTCGTCGTAGCGGGGGCGATAGTACTCCATGCCGTACTTCTCGGTGAAGCCCTCGATCTGGCCGTGGCCGAACATGGGCAGTCCGGGCAGGGTGGACATCATCGCCGCCACGCCAAAGCACTTGTCGCCCTTGCCGAACTGGTCAATTGCCGTCCGTTCATCGGGATTGCTCATGAAGTTCACGTAACGCTTCATGATGTCCGGATCGAACTCCAGCGTGTTCTTGATGACCGAGCGGTACTTGGCGTTTTCCTCGTCGCGCATCATGTTCATGAAGGCGCTGTTGTAGACGCGGTGCATGCCAAGGGTGCGGACAAAATACCCCTCCATGAGCCAGAACGCCTCGGCCAGCAGCAGAGTGCCGGGAACTTCCTTGGCCACCCGATCCACCACCTCGCGCCAGAACTCGTGGGGCATGCAGCGGTCGAACTCCGCCTGGGTCATGCCGTACTCGGCGCGGGAGGGGATGGCGCCGCTGGACCCAGGGCCGGGAAACCAGAGGCGATGGAAGTGGCGCTTGGCCAGGGTCATGGCGGCGTCGAAGCGGATGACGGGAAACTGCCGCGCCACATGCAGAATGGTCTGGATCACCTGTTCGCGTACTGCGGGATTCAAGTAGTCGAGCTGCGCCGTGTCGTTCCAGGGAAAACTGGTGCCGTCGTTGCCGTGGTAGACGTAGCGGGTGTCGCCAGTAGCGCGATCGCGGCGGCGAAAAACAACAGCGGCGTCGGTCTGCTCGAAGTAGTGGTCTTCGATCTTAATCTCGACACGCGCATCGTGAGAGAGGTCGGGACCGTTGAAGCTGTAAGAGGGATAAGGCGTGTCCTGCCGGGAGACGAACCATTCGGGATGCTCGATGACCCAGGGTGAGTCGATGCCCATGTGATTGGGCACCATATCGCTGGCAAGCCGAATGCCGTGGTGGTAGGCGCGGTCGCGCAGAACGGTGTAG
>JAATFE010000520.1 GCA_015655365.1 Terriglobales bacterium | reverse complement strand
GCCCGCGCCGCGCACGACGAGGCGGCGGCACGGTTGATGGCCCTGGGCTCGAATCACGAGCAGGCCATGAATGCCGAAGCCGAGGATCAGGTTGTCGCCGACCCTGGCCTGACAAGCATGAAGATGGCGCTCAACCAGCGCCGCGCCGCGCTGATTACGCAGATGGCGAACCTCATGCCAAACCATCCCCAATACAAGCAGGACGCCGAAGAACTGGCGCAGATCAACGCCTCTCTCGATTCGATGATGAAGGATTTGCGCGCCAAGGCCTCGGTGCGCATCCAGCAGAAGCTGCGCACCGATCTGGACCGGACCTCGGAGATGGAGGGAAGGCTCAACGCGCAATTGGGACAAATGGCGGGAGCCGCGGCCAGCGCCACGCCCAAGCTGCAAAGAGCCAACGATCTGGCCACCGATATTCTCCGCCTGCAGACCCGCCTCAATGTTGTGGATGAGCAACTGCATAACCTGATGCTCGAAGACAACGTGCCGGGCGCGGCTCATTTGTCCGTTACCGCCATGGCGCCGCTGCATCCCACCGTCTCCGGAATCATGCGCAAAGCAGTACCCGTGGCCTTGGGAGGAATCCTGTTCGGGCTAATCGCAGCATTGATTGCTTACAACCTGGACCCCAAAGTCTACATCGCTGCCGACATCGAACATGTGCTCGGCTATGCGCCCATGGCGCAACTGCCCAACTTCAACGAGGTCTCGGAAGGTGTAGTGGAGGAACACATGCTGCGCCTCTCCGCGGCCATCGACCACGCCCGTCAACAGGGAAAACTGAAGAGCATTATCTTCACCGGGACCGGTCCGGGAGCAGGCGTCACCACGCTCTCCACCAGGATCAAGACGATGCTGGAGATCATCGGCAGTCGCTCGACGATGGTGGATGCGTCGGGGACGCCACCGCCGATCCAGCGCACCAGCTTTGGCGAAAGCGATTCGCAAAGCGGTTCCAGCACGGCGGCCAGCGAACGCGGCAGCCGCTCGACAGCCTTGCTGCAACAGGTTTCCGCAGAGGCGGAAAGAGCGGAGAGCCTGGTTCTAACCGATGCCGCGCCGTTGTCCTTCTCGGCAGAAACCGAATACCTCGCGCGCCATGTGGATGCCGCCATTGTGGTGGTCGAGTCCGGCGTCACCACGCGGGCGCAGCTTCGCGAAGTGGCCGCTGCCCTGCAACGCCTTGACGTACGGGCCGTGGGATTCGTGCTGAACCGCGTACGGCTGAAAAATGCCGACCCCGCCTTCCGCAATTCCGTTCGCGGCATCGAAAAGCATCTCCGCAAGCAGAGCCGCTCGCTGGCCAGGAGAACCGAAAGAATCCAGCCGGCTGAAGCAACCCCCCGTTCCGCGCAAGCTTTCCACGCGAATGCGCCAGAGGCCCACGTCGAATCAGCCGCTGCCGCAAAGCCTGTGGCCAGGGCAGCGGCGCATCCCGCTCCATCCGCGATTCCCGAACTGCCCGCAGCCCGGCCAGAAGCCGAGCGGGTTCCACACATGCCGCGGGAGGAGCAATTTGCCCAAGCCGCTCCGCTGCCGGCTTCCAACATTCGTTCCAGGGAGTTTGTTCCGCTCAAGCAGGAAATGCCGCCGGCCGAGGCGGCCCAGCCCTCTGAGGCCCAGGCTCGCGTGCCTCAACCCGTCGAAGCGCCCAAGCACTCTCCCCAGGCGCCTCCGGCCCCGTCGTGGGAGCAGATCGCCAGCCGGCCTGAGGCCATGCGTTCCGAACCCGCCCAGGAAGCAGAGCCCCCGTACCAGGCAGAGGACAAATTGAGCGGCCTGAGAGGCCTCATCTTCTCGCTGGGCGCGAAGAATGCGCACAATCCTCCGGACGAGATGACGCAGGAAGCCTTCGTCGAGCCGCCTGCCGAGCCGGAGCAAGAGCGCCCTGCCTATGCACGCACTTACACGCCGATGCCGGATACCCCTGTCCGCCCGGAGGCCGCCAAGGATGCGCCGGCCCATGTAACCGCTGCGCCCGAGTTCCTGCCCCCCAAGCCGCCGGCTGAAGAGAATCGCAAGGGTAGCCATCGCGACCGCCGCGATGCGTTTGACGACGTGGACATTCTCCCGTCGTGGCACGGCCAATACAAGAAAAGATAGTAGCCGCGTCTCGCGTCGCGAGGGAGCTTTCGCCAGAGCGGCAGCACAGGGAGAGCTGCGCGGCGAGAAAATTAAATAATATTTGTTGCAACGAATAGATTCCCCGGCACATCCTAATAGCAACACAGAATTTGGCGCGGAGCTTCACCGCTTTCCCATTCCCGCGCAGGTTCGGCAAGAGCCGTCGGCTTTTGCCGGCAATTCCAAGCGGCCCCCATCGGCCCGGCACTGAAAGGACATTCGACGATGAAACGTCTGGCACTCGTAACGAGCATTTTGGCGCTGGCTGCTCCCCTGGCCCTGGCGCAAACCTCTACCTGGACCTCCGACTCGGCCCACAGCGAAGTGGACTT
>JAATFE010000508.1 GCA_015655365.1 Terriglobales bacterium | reverse complement strand
GGTGTGGTTTCGCCCTGCTTGATGTCCAGATGACGTTCGGAACTCGCGATCAGGCGATCGGCGCCCTTGATGTAGCAGGCGGTTCCGGTGCAAACCGTCGCGGTGTGCTCGCCGGGTGGCTTCAGGCTGAAGTAATGATAGAAAGTGACCACCCCGTACGCCTGGCTGAGCGGCACGCGCAGAGACTTGGCCACGAAGCGGATCGATTCATCGTCAAGGTACCCAAAGGATGTCTGCACGGTGTGCAGCGTTTCGATCAGCGCATGGCGGGTATATCCATGGCGGCGCATCGTGCCGTTCACGATCTTCCATCGTTTGTCGTTCGACGGAAGTGGGGGCATTGGAAAGAGGGTCACGTTTCCTCCTGAAAATTCTGGCGCAGAGATCTCGGAGCTTCGTGGCTGTCGTTGCCGAATTACATTTGGAGCGCCACAAAAGCGGCGGGTGCTGGCCCACTTGAGCATCTCGAAAAGGGAGAGGAAGACGGAAATTTTCCCTTAACTTTTCCTTAACCTTTCGGACGCAAGCTAATTAAACATATGGCCTCTCTGAATGGTCGGTGATGGTCGTCACCCTGAAGTGCGCGCTCTAAAACGAGGCGCTTCGGATGAACCGCACGGTCGTGATTCTAAATCTCTTGCTAACTCAGGATCGGTCTTTTTATCGCGGCCTCGCGCGCACAGGGGGAAGGCGAAGAGGCAAGCGGAAACGATCTCCTTGCGAGCGATTCTATATATGTCAATAAAACTAAGAAAGCAAAAAATGCATCACTGAAAACGGGCTGGCGCGCCATTTTGAAAAGCAACGAAACCAACAGCGCGCCAACAGTTCCACGAAGAATCTTTAAGGTACCTCTGAATAAGTCGCCGCTTTGAAAGGACACGGCTTCAGCCGTGCCGTAAGAAGCACAACTGAAGAACGCGATTCGGAACTCTCGCATCTGATCGGAAGTTCCTCAGTATTTTTCCCAATGCAACACGTCCTGCAAAGTGCGCTTTTCTATTTCCGGCGACTCGGCGGGATATCCCACCGGGATCAGGCAGATCAGGCGATACCCTTCCGGCGCGCCCACTAACTGGCGAATGGAGTCGGCATATCCTTCCTTTTCCCCCGCTACCCAGCAAGCGCCGAGTCCGTGTGCGTGTGCTGCAATCAGAATGTGCTCGCTGGCCGCGGAGCCATCTTCGAGATAGTGAGATGTGGGCTTGCAGATGACCAGTATGCAGGCCGCCGAAGTCGCAATAAACTGCGCGTGGCCGGTCAGTTCCGGCAGCTTTGCCAGCATTGCCTTGTCGGTAACAACCACAAACTCCCAGGGCTGGTCGTTCATCGCCGTGGCCGCCAGGCGGCCAAAATCGACAATGTCTTCCAGCACCTCGCGTGCCACCGGCTGGTCGGTGTAGGTGCGAATGCTGCGCCGCTTCTTCAGGTTCTCAAGTGCCTCGTTCATTCGTTCTCCTGTGAACTTCCGAAATTGCATATTGAGGGAGCCAGCACTGCTGCCATGTTTTTGACCGCATGAATCTGCACCGACACCGGGTGCCCCAGGTCTCGATTCTGAGACCTGGGAAAACGAGTACCAACAGGCAACATTAACCCCATCCATGTGGTTAGATGCTCCACCTTCGGCGCGCCTTTGCCTTTGTGCCTGGCAGTACATAAAATCGCACGGTCAAAGATCTAGCTCAGCGACGGCAAGCGGTCCGAAATTCCGAAGAGGAAGATGATGCCGATGACGAAGCTGTACGCAGCCCCGGCCCAGGCCACCGCGTGATAGAGCCGTGGATGGTGGCCGCTGGCGCGGAATGCTCCGCCCATCGAGGCAGTCATCAATGCGTTCATGGCCACCAGTCCCATGGCGAAGGCCCCCAGGCCCATCATGCCGCGAGAGGTGCCGCCCAGGTTCGCGGTCAGGAAAAAGAGCGCCAACTGGCTCGGCGTTTCAGCGCCCACGCCGTGCAGCACGCCGATCAGGAAGACAGACTTCCCGTTGTACATCCACTGAAAGCGCTCCGGCTTCGCAAGGTCGCGATTCCAAATCCTGCGCACATGCCAAAAAATCCAGATGACGCCATTAATCGCAATCGCCAGCCGGCTTTCGATGCGGCTATGGCTGTGCCCGTGCGCGTCTTTGCGCAGAATTCCCGCGACCACGCCGATCCCCAGGATGATGAGGGTCAGGCCAATCAACTTCTCGGTCCAGTGGTCGAGTCCCTCGGGCAGGCCCATGTGCAGTTCCAGCACGGTCACGCCCAGCGCAGCCACGGTGAAAGCGTGGCCCAGGGCATAGGTCATGCCCAGGCGCAGGCCCTTGGCCCAGTTGCGCTGTACCGCGGTAATGTCGGAGATGGCGGCCAGGTGATCGTAGTCGAAGCCGTGGCGCATGCCCAGCAACAAACAAGAGCCTAGCGCGGCATCGAGTTTCCAGTCGCCTAGAATTGATGTCACGAGTAGCAGTATAGAGCACAAACGGTGCGATTGTTGCGGCGGCCGTCACCTGGGCCGAGGGTAGCTCCCGGCCGGTCAAGAAAAGAGCGGCTGGTCTTAAGCCTGCGGTGTGTTTTTACTCTCGTAACCGCCCGGCCAAAATGCATGAAACTCGTTCAAGGGCAGCGGCTTGCTATAGAAGAACCCCTGGAACGAATGGCATCCGAGTTGAGTGAGGAAGTTTCTCTGTTCTTCCACTTCCACCCCCTCGGCGATCACCGAAAGCCCCATGGCATGGCTTAAGGTGATGATGGTCTGGGCAATCGCGCCGCTACTCACATCCTCCAAAATGTCCCGGACAAACGACCTGTCGATCTTCAGTTGGTCCAGAGGCAATCTCTTGAGATAGCACAGAGAGGAATAGCCGGTGCCAAAATCGTCGAGTGACATGCGCAAGCCATGCGACTTGAGCTCCGTCATTTTGGCAATAACCTCTTCGATATTCTCCAGTAGGATGCTCTCGGTAAGTTCCAGCTTGAGGTTGCGCGGGTTGGCGCCGGTGTGTTCGAGCGCCGCCATCACCTGCTTGACAAAATCCGCTTGCCGAAACTGGCGTGCGCTGATGTTGACTGCCAGCGAAATGTGCGCCGTCGCTTTGCTCTTGGACCACTCCGCAATCTGTTTGCAGGCGGTTTCGAGTACCCAATTGCCGATGGGCAAAATCAGTCCCGTCTCTTCCGCCATGGGGATGAATTCGCTGGGCTGTAGGATCCCCCGCTTGGGGTGGTTCCAGCGGATCAGGGCCTCCGCGCCAATCAGGACGCCATGTTCCATCTGCGGCTGGTAGTAGAGCATAAGCTGATTCTTATTGAGGGCGCGGCGCAGATCTTCGCCCAGAGAAGCGCGGGTATTCACGGCCGCCTGCAAGGCAGGGGCGAAAAAACGAATGGCGTTGCGGCCGGCCGCCTTGGCCTGGTACATGGCGATATCCGCCTGCTGCAAAACTTCGTTGACGCCTTCCCGCTGCACGCCGAAAACGGTAATGCCAATGCTGCATGTGCTGAAACACTCGTGGTTGTCCAATAAGTAAGGTTGACCGATGGCGGCCAGAATCTTTTCGCTCACGCACTTGGCCTGTGCCGCTGCTTCCTCGGGTGTTTCGCTCAGATCTTCGAGCATCACCAGGAACTCGTCGCCGCCCAGTCGCGCCACGGTGTCGGCTTCGCGGATGCAGCCGGTGAGCCGCTGGGCAACCTCTTGCAATAGCATGTCGCCGGTCTGATGACCCAGGGTGTCGTTCAGGGTCTTGAAATCGTCCAGATCCACAAAGAGCAGAGCCCGCCTGTGGTGATCCCGCGAGCTGGAGGCCATCGCCTGTTGCAGCCGGTCGGTAAGCAGGCGGCGGTTGGGCAGTCCGGTCAGCGGATCGTAGAATGCGAGGTTCCGGATCTCGTCCTCGGCTGCCTTGGCATCGGAAATGTCCCGGCTCACCGACAGAATGCAGGGAACTCCGTCCACTTGAATCACCGATGCGGACATCAGGCCCCAGAACGTCTCCCCGTTCTTCTTGCGGAACTGGGCTTTCAGATCCCGGCAACTGGAGTGCTGGCGCAACGCTTCGATCAGCTTTTGGCGATCGCGCTTGTCGGCCCAGATGCCCAGATCCACCGATGTCCGGCCAATCACTTCGCCGCGCTCAAATCCCATGATGTCGAGAAAGGCATGGTTGACCTCGACATAGCTTCCATTATCCAGACGGTTGATATTGATGGCATCGAGACTCGTTTGGAACGCGGTGCGGTAGCGTTCTTCGCTGGCCCGCAGTGCTTCTTGAATCACGGCCAGTCCGCCTTCCGCGGCCTTGCTGGCATTGATGTCTTCGACAAAAGTGACAATGTGGACCTCGTTTCCCTCGCCGTCCCGCTGCACCGAAGTCGTCGCCTTCACCCAGGTCAAGCTGCCATCCTTGCGGACAAGGCGCGTCTCAAAGGTGGCAATGTCGGCTGTGCTGGCTGCCGCTCTTTGCTGCCCCCCCGCGCTTTGGGCATGGTCCTCTGCCAGCGTGATCTGCGCCTGCGTCAGGCCGACAATTTCGTCCGGAAGGTAGCCTGCGATTTCGGCGAAATGGGAGTTGCAGCGCAGGATCCGCCCTTCGAATGAGGTGTGCACAATGCCCACCGGCGCTTGCTCGAAGGTCTTGCGGAATCGTTCTTCGCTGTCGCGCAATTGTACTTCGGCCTGCTTCCGTTCGGTAATGTCTTCGATGAACCCCTCGTAGATGGTGGTTCGATCGTCGGCGCGATAAGTTTTCCGGCAATTCAGCGAGGCCCAGAGAATGGCGCCGTCCCTGCGCTTGAAGCGGCACTCGAACCCGTGAACGGTCTTCTTCGACCGGATTTGCCGCATGAAAGTCGAATGTTCCTCGCGGTCTGCCCAGACTTCCGTCGCCAGGTTGCTTGCGGAAGAAACGATCTCTTCCCCGGAACGGTAGCCCAGCATCCGCGCCAGGGCGCTGTTTGCGCTCAGAACGCGGAAATCGAGGGAGGTCTGAAACATGCCTTCCAGCGCCCCATCGAAGATGTTCCGATACTTGCTCTCGGCCTCCCGCAGCGCCTGCTCTGCTCTCTTCCGCTCCGTGATGTCCTTCCCAAAAACCGAAACCCCCGTTGTTCTGCCATCGACAGAGATCGGGTTGAACGCCATCTCCAGGGTTCGGCCGTCGGCCAGGGGATACTCGATGCGAAAAGGGCCTTCCGACAATGCGCGATCGTACAACTGGGACAACAGAACCGCTCGCCCCGGCGGAAGCAGATCCTCGATAATTATGCCCTCGGCGGGCTGCCGGCCATAATTATCCTCGATGTCCCGGCGCAGCGCGTTGTTGAATGTGATGAATCGGTGATCGAGATCCACCGACCAGATCAGATCTTCAGTGCTTTCTATCAAGGCCGAGAGATTGGCTTTGGCATCCTGGGGCATTTCGGTCTCTCTTGAATTCTGTAGTGTCGTATTTTGCTATATAGAGACCTGCCCCGTACCCCTGGGTGATAAACCGCCTCTACGTTATGTTCCGGAGTATACCAGCCGCTCGATAACCAATAGAAGTGTCTTGGAACACGCCTCTTTTAAACGCACAATCCCCACCCGATGTCCCCTCTCCCTGACTAAAGGACGAGGGGACTATCGGCATGGGCACTGTTCGAGTTGAACGGAATTCTATAGCGAAACCAGAGTTGGTGTATCCCGAAAGCGCTACACCAAAGTCGACGCGACTATCAGGGAGCGGCGACCTTGCACGAAACTCACCGGGCCACAGGGACTCTAGTTTCGCTCTAGCGCGTGGCTTCGAAGAGGAACCAGGCGCGCCGCTCGGCCTCGTCGATCCAGACTTCGATCAGACTCGTGGTGGCGTAGTCGTTGGCCTTGGCAGCCACCTCGTGGGCGGAGCGCAGGCTTTCCACCAGGCTCTTGTTGTCGGCGTGGAGTTCGAAGAGCATTTCCAGCGGATCGACAAAGGGTTGGTCGTTGTCCACCAGCCGTTGCAGGCGCGCAATGTGGCCGATGGAGCGGATGGTGGTGCCGCCGATCTTGCGCACCCGTTCGGCAATGGCATCGGTGATCGCAAAAATCTGCGTGGCCTGCTCATCCAGCATCAGGTGATAGTCGCGGAAGTGTGGCCCGCTGATGTGCCAGTGGAAGTTCTTGGTCTTGAGGTAAAGGACAAAGGCGTCGGCGAGTACGGCATTCAGCACGCTCGATAGGTTTTTCACTTCCTCCGCGGTGAAGCCGTCGGGAGTGTTCAGCTTGGGAACGTTCGGTGCTTTTTCATGAGTCTGCGTAGGCATGTCAATCTCCTCCGGCGGAGAGGCGTCGGGGCGTTGGGCACATTAAACCCCACCCGGTCTCCGCGCATGAAATTGGATGCAGGCCAGGGGAGAAGAGTTCCCCGCAAATGAGCCGGAATTACGAAAAAACAATTCCGTTCACAATCACAGGGCCTTGTGGAACCTTCTGCCGTTTACTTGAGACATTTTTCGGGAGTAACCAGGGCCGGCACATCGACCGGAGTTGCCGCCACGGCATCCGCCAGCGCCGTTTCCTCGTCCGGGCCGTAACCCCATCCTGCGGCCAGGCAGGGAATGCCGTTAGCTTGGGCTGCCTGGATGTCGTGAATCCGGTCGCCAATCATCCAGACTGCGTCCTTTTCGAGCGAGCACTCCCGCAGCAGGTTGGCCAGCAGGTCCACCTTGCTATGGCTTTTGTACTCGGCCTTGTCGCCATAAATCGCCATGAATAGACCCGACAGCCCAAAAAGGTCCAGGATGCGCTTGGCAAAGTGCTGCTGCTTCGAAGTGCAGACGTAGAGAGGAAATCCCTGCTGGCGAAGCTGAACCAGCAGTTCGCGCACGCCGGGAAACACCGAGTTGTTGCTCCAACCCTCGCGGTCGTAGCAGGCGCGGTAGTCTCGTGCCAAGGCGTCGCGTGCGGCGTCGCTTCTGTCCGGCATCAATTCGACAGCCCACTCCTCTACCGGAGGCCCTACAAAGTGGTCCAGTGGCCCCGGATAATCGAGGTGATAGGCATCGATGGCCTTGCGCAGGCAGCCCAGGATGCCGGGTTTGGAGTCGGTTAGCGTTCCGTCGAGATCGAAGATGAGAGCGGGTAATGGATTGGCCACCTCTCCAGTTTCGCAGACGATCGCCCGACCGTCCAAACCGCTGTCCAACGTTGCATCGCGCCAAAAAGAAAACGGGCGTCCCCTCCGAAGAGAGGACGCCCGTTCAAAATGCAACCTCTAAAGGAAGCAGCTTACTTGATGGGGTGGTTGGCATAGTGCAGCAGCACGGCCACAGCGCAGCTGGTGAGCCGCGTTTCCGCCGAGTCCGCACGGCTGGTCAAAATGACCGGGACGCGCGCGCCGAGAACGATGCCGGCCAGTTGTGCGCCGCCCAGGTACTCGAGCTGCTTGGCCAGCATGTTGCCGCTTTCCAGATCGGGAACCGCCAAGATGTCGGCCTGACCCACAACCGGCGACTTGAGGCCCTTGATCTCCGCAGCATGAAGGCTGACTGCCGTATCGAAGGCCAACGGGCCGTCGAGGATGCCGCCTGTGATCTGGCCGCGATCGGCCATCTTGCACAGGGCCGCAGCGTCCAGCGTGGACTTGATCTTGGGGTTGACCGTCTCGACTGCCGAGAGCAGCGCAACCTTGGGTTCGGGAATCCCCAGCGCATGGGCCAGATCGATAGCGTTCTGTACGATGTGGACCTTGTCTTCGAGCTCCGGAACGATGTTGATGGCCGCGTCGGTGATCAGCAGGGTGCGGTCGTAGGCGGGCGTATCCATCACGAAGACGTGCGAGATGCGGCGGCCGCTGAAGCGCAGGCCGGTTTCGGCCTTCATCGCGGCCTTCATCAGCTCGTCGGTGTGCAGGCTGCCCTTCATCATGGCCTGGGCATTGCCGCTGCGGCACAGGGCTACGCCCAGCTCGGCGGCCTTGCGCTCGGTGTCGGCCTGGACAATGGCATACGAACTGATGTCAACGCCAAGCTGGGCGGCCAGCGCCTTCATCTGCGCTTCGTCGCCAACCAGCGTGGGCTGGATGAGACCCTCGGTCGCGGCTTCGACGGTGCCGCGCATCGCGACATCCGACAAGGGCCAAACAACCGCCGTGGTGATGGCAGGAAGCGCCTTGCAGCGATCCAGGAACTTGTGAAAAACGTGGAAGTCGGCGGGATGGCCGACCAATGGGTCAATGACTACAGCTTCAGCCAGAGGGGCAAGATCGCTCATATGTATTCTTCTCCAAGCCGGCGCAGCGGACAGCTGCGGGCCGTACCAACTTATTGTCACCCCGTCGGGACCTTATGTGTGTGCGCAGAATCACAATATGGGTCAGAGTACCACGATG
>JAATFE010000391.1 GCA_015655365.1 Terriglobales bacterium | reverse complement strand
TTTGGCAAGAGGCAAGAGCCACCTCTGCGGGCGGCGTAAGGTCGGCCAGAAAGCGTGGCGGAGAAAGGAATAGGCCAATGAACATCTATCGGTTTGGAGCATTGAGTTTGACAGCGGCTTTGGCAGTGGCGGGCGCGACGGGGTGCGCAACCAAGAATTATGTGCACAATCAGACGGCTCCGCTCATCGAGCACACCAATCAGTTGGATGAGAAGACTTCAGCCAACAATCGCCAGATTCACGATGTGGACGACCGGGCACAGGCGGGCATCAACAAGGCCCAGGGCTCTGCGGACTCCGCCAGCCAGAATGCGCAGAACGCGTCCAAGGCGGCAGCCGATTCGGAATTGGCGGCCAACAACGTCGTGCATCGCGCCGACTCGCTGGATAGCGTGATCAAGGGCCTGGATAACTACAAGCCAGTCGCCAATGTGTCGGTTACCTTCGGCTTCGACAAGGCCATGTTGACCAAAGAAGACAAGGAGCAGCTCGACTCGTTTGCCGCGCAACTTGGCACGGCCAAGAGCTACATCCTCGAAGTGACGGGCGGAACCGATTCGGTTGGATCGGCCCAGTACAACTACGAACTGAGCCAGCGCCGCGCCGATGCGGTGGTGCAATACCTGGCTTCGAAGTATTCGGTTCCCGCGCACCGCTTCTATCTGATTGGCATTGGCAAGGATAAGGAAGTGGCCCCGAACACGACCGCGGAAGGCCGCAAACAGAATCGCCGTGTGGAGGTGCGCCTGCTGTCGAATGCCGGTGCAGCTTCTGCGGCCACCCCAGCCTCAACGGGCCGCTAGTTCCCTGACCGCTTGAAGCGGCACCAACTGGGTGCCCCAGGTCTCGACTTTGAGACCTGGGAAAGCTCGAACATAAGCTTCGTATCATCCGGTCAATAACCTGGTTTTTGCAAGCGGCTTCTCCATGCCGTTTTCCAACAAACAACAGGGCCGGTCCGCCATCGCGAACCGGCCCTGTTGTTTGCGTGAGCTCTTGTCTCAGTTAGGCCTGTTGGCGAATGTGCTCCGCGCGCACGTCGTTGGCGGTAAACAAGCGCAGGAAGGGCGCGCCCTGGGCGGCAGCTTCCACGGCGGGGCGTCCGTTGGCTTCTTCGCGCTCTACAATGCAAACCACGGCGGCAACGGTCATGCCAGCTTCGCGGACGGCCTCGATGGCGTTGATCGTGGAGGCGCCGGTGGTGCAAACGTCATCAACAATCACCACGCGCGCACCTTCGCGGTTGAAGCCTTCGATGCGGCGGCCGGTGCCGTGCGCCTTCTCCGCCTTGCGGACCAGAAAGCCTTGCAGGACTGGCGGTTCGGGCTTGCCATGCTGGATGGCTTCCAGGGCGCGCCATCCGGTGACGACGGCCACCGCTGAGACGATGGGATCGGCACCCATGGTGAGTCCGCCAACCGCCTCGGCCTCGATGCCGTTTGTTTCGAGCAGTTCAAGAACCGCGTAGCCGGTGAGCCAGCCGCCCTTGGCGTCGAGCGTGGTGGTGCGGCAGTCGACGTAGTAGTCGCTGGTGCCGCCCGAGGACAGCTTGAACTGGCCGAGGCGGAAGCTGATGCGAGCAAGAATGGCGAGCAATTGCTGGGCGTAGCTGGGGGTAGTCATCACTGTCGATTGTAATAGTTGCCAGTGGTCAGCCGTCAGCAGGCAACGGGAAGGCAACTTATCGGATTGCCAAGGACCAAACTGTTCCCTGTTCTCTGATCTCTGACCCCTGTTCCTCACATCTTGTCCAGGTGCCGGAATCCACCAGTGCCCGCCAGCATGAGCGCGAAGAGCATGAAGTTGTAGCTGGCATGCACCAGCACGCTGGCGGCCAGGGAGCGGGTGCTGAGCCTTGCCCATCACAGAACCAGGCTCACGCAGATCAGCAGCAAAAACGGGCCTACGGCGTGCGAGGTCTGTTCCGCATGCATCAGGGAGAAGCCGATGCTGGTGAGCACCGAGGCGATGCCCATGGCGGTCAGGGACCATTGCGGATGATCGTTCTCTCCCAGAGGGCGCGTCTGCGTGTGATTGATTCTCTCCGCAATCCAGTCGCAGGCCGTGCACAAGGCCGGCAGCAGAAAACCGCGGAAGAGGATCTCTTCAAAAAATGGCGCAAAGGTGATGCCGAAGACAAACAGCAGCCACGCGGCTCCGGGGGCGCGGAAGATCTTGTCGATGGGCGTGTCGTTGGGGCCCGGCATCAGCACGCCGTTGACCACGGCGATTACAAAGCAGATGGAGGCCGCGCCAAAAAGCCTCCTGCGCAGGCGCAGAGCCGTCGCGCCGTTCCATTGCAGCCCGGCAAACAACCCCTTGTGCCACAGCAGCGGAAAGACCACCATGCTGACGCCCAGGGTGATGAGATACAGAGCTGCCTGAGCGCCCAACGCGTAGTGGATGTCGTCGAGAGCCTGGTGCAAGGTCGTGATTCCGAAAAGATGAAAGTAAAGCGCCGACCGGGTAATCAGGCTTGCGCCCAGCAAGCCGAAGAGTGCAAGTACGCTCAGCAGAAGCACGTGGCCAAAATGGGGAATGCGCAGGGGAAGGCGGATCTCGGGCGCAGACCAGGACAGGAAGAGCGGCGGCTCGGCCAGCGGCGGCGCAACGTCGGGCTGCGTAAGGGCCGTGTTGTCGGCGGGCAGGGCGCATTGCTCCGCTTCAGGCGCAGCTTCGGCAGTCCAAGGCTCGGACGAAGGCGGTTCGGCCGCAACGTCCTCCGAGGGCAAAGATGGATCTTGCGGCAAGGGCGCTTGCTCTGGCGGGCCGGTCATGGGGTCCCCGTTTTCTTCTTTCGTGGAGCGGACTTGGCGGCTTTCTTTGCCGCGGGAAGCTTGGCTTTGGAGGATGCGGCGCGCCCCACCGGCTTGTTCTTGGTGGGCTCTGCGACACCGGTTTTCTTCTTGCGTGGGACAAACTTTTTGGCTTCGATTTCCTTGGCGGCTTCGCCGTTTGCACTTGTCTTGTTTGCCGGTTCGTCCCGCCCCGGCTGATTCTCGTTCGACTCGGCAGCCAAATCGGCGGCAGCTTCGTCCAAGTCGACCGGCGCCAGCTTGCC
>JAATFE010000152.1 GCA_015655365.1 Terriglobales bacterium | reverse complement strand
CAGCGTGATGTGGCGACCGGGACGGACGATTTTGGCCTTGCCGAAAGGAATGGCGAAGTCCGGGCCTGGGTAAGGGGCGCGACCATAGGTCTCGCGGTAAAGGCGCTTGTGCTCCAAAAACAGCACCGGGTCGTCGCAGCGGATGGCGGTGCGAAGGAGACCGGCGGCGTCGAGGGCGTTGGAAGGAAAGACCACGCGCAGGCCGGGAATGTGGGTGAAGGCGCTTTCGCCGGAGCCGGAGTGATAGATTGCGCCGCCCTTGAGGTAGCCGCCGATGGGAACGCGAATAACGGCGGGCGCGGCCCAGGAGCCGTTGGAGCGCCAGCGCATGACAGACAACTCATTGCGAATCTGGTGCATGGCGGGCCAGATGTAGTCGAAGAACTGCACCTCGACAACGGGCTTCATGCCGCGGGCGGCATAGCCAATGGCCCGGCCCACGATGTTGGCCTCGGCAAGCGGGGAGTTGAAGACGCGCTCGGAACCGAACTCGGTTTGCAGGCCGTGGGTGATTTTGAAAACACCGCCTTTGCCGTCAACCTCGGCGAGCGCCTCTTCGCGGCTGGCGTCGGCCACATCTTCACCAAAGATCACGATGCGGGGGTCGCGGCGCATTTCGTCGTGGAGGCAGGCGTTGATGAGGTCGGCCATGGTGCGGGGCTCACTGCCCTTCTCGCCGCCCGCCTTGCCGCCGCCGGCAGCGCCGGGGGCCAGTTCGTGCTCGGTTGCGAAAGCCGGAGCGGTCACGTCCAGGTCTTCGGAATAAACATGCCTGGCGATGCTTGCGATCTTGGGCAACGGAGCCTGGAGGGCAAGTTCGCCGGCCTCGGCAGCCTCGCGGTCCAGGGAATGCTCCAACTCCGTGATCTGGGCGGCGGTGAGAATGCCTTCGCGCAGGAGGCGCATCTGCATCTTGGTCAGCGGATCGCGCAAGGCGTCGGCTGCACGCTCGGCAGCCACGCGGTAGTGCTTATCGTCGTCGGAAAGCGCGTGGGAGTAGGGGCGCACCACATGGCCGTGGACAAAAGCGGGCCCCAGACCGGCGCGGCAATGGGCCGCAGCAGCCTGAAAGGCATGCAGAGAGGCTTCGGGGTCGGTTCCGTCCACTTCGGCAAAGAAGAAGTTGGGGAAGTTGGCGACGATTTTGGAGATGTTACCGCCCGGCGTGTTGACCTCGACCGGAACGCTGATGGCGTAACCGTTGTCTTCGACACAGAAGATGACAGGGAGCTTCTGGTTGGAGGCGGTGTTGAGCGCTTCCCAAAACTCGCCCTGGGAGGTGGAACCCTCGCCCAGCGACGTAAAGACCACCTCGTCACCGTGGAAAGCGACGTCGCGGAAGGCACGGTAATCGCCCTCGGCCTTCTCAGCCGCCTCGGGGTGGTTGCTGAAGTAGCGGCCAGCCTCGGCGCAGCCCACGGCATGGAGCAACTGGGTGGTGGTGGAAGAGGAGGTGCTGACGATGTGGAGCGCGCGGCTGCCCCAGTGGGTGGGCATCTGGCGGCCGCCGCTGGCCGGATCGGTGGCGGCTCCGACGGCTTGGAGCATCATGTCGACGGGGGTAACGCCCAACCCGAGGCAGAGAGCACGATCACGGTAGTAGGGGAAGAACCAGTCGTAGCCGGGACGCAGAGCCAGCGCCGCGCCGACCTGGAGCGCCTCATGACCAGCGCCGGAGATCTGGAAAAAGACCTTTTGTTGGCGTTTGAGCAGGATTTCGCGGTCGTCCATACGGCGGGAAAGATACATCAGCCGGTAGATTTCGACCATCTGCTGCGGGCTCAGGCTTCCGGAGGCGGCAACCGTCTCGGGCTTTTGAGTGCTGGAGACTGCTAGTCCCATTGCGATGACCCCCAAAAATACGGTTTTTAGAGCAAAACCAAGCCTGATTGTAGCAACCTGGCTGGTTGAAGAACAGCGGGAGGCCCACCATGCGGTCCAACGGCAAAGGGAAAGAAATGGGTTGTGGGATCAGGAAAACGGAGAGGCTTCTTTGAAAGCCGGGGTCAAGCGCACGGGATTGCTCATTTTGGATTTGACGCTGCGGGCCAGCTTTTCCATCTCGTTCAGGAGACGCACTTGGGCCGGAGTAAGCGAGTCGGGATTGGTGGCGAGCATCTCCGCGTTGAACTGGCGAGCCAATTTCAAGAGCTTGTCGGCGTCGGAAACCATGGCTTTCTGGCGTTCGATGTTGAGAAGGCGCTGACGCTTCTGCTCGTCGGGAGAGTATTTGGGTTCGAACTCACCTGCGGAAGTCCCCATGCGGTCGCCCAAGTGGGTCGGGGCCTGCTGCGGCGGCGAGGACAGGCTTTGAGCTCCGCAGGACAGAGCCAGGGAAAGGCACAAAACAGGAAGAGCGAACGGGAAGCGAAACGCCCCCCGAGCGGGTAGTCCCGGCAATCGGCGCTGTGGAAGGAATCTCATCACTGGCTCAATTTGTCCCTACGGAGAGCTTCATCTTTTCCTTGATATTGCGGGCCAGCTTCTCGATCTCGTCGGCCTTGCGAATCACATTGAGCGAAAGCGTATCCTTGTTGGTTTTGTCCACTTCCGCTTTGAGATCCGTAGCGAGCTTGAGCAGACTTGCGCTGTCCACGGCAATCTGCTT
>JAATFE010000125.1 GCA_015655365.1 Terriglobales bacterium | reverse complement strand
GAACTCGATGAAGCGCACCACCGCATTCTCTTCGCGGGCAAAACGGGCAAAGCCTTCGATCTGGCCGTCGTTGAAGCCGCGCAGCAGAACGCAATTGATTTTGAGCGGCGTGAGACCGGCGGCGCGGGCGGCGCGAATGCCACCCAGCACCGTCTGAAAGCTGCCCGGCACACGGGTGATACGCTCGAATGCCGGTGCGTCCACGGCGTCCATGCTGACCGTCACGCGGTCCAAGCCGGCAGCTTTGAGCGGGGCTGCCAGCGAGTCCAGCAGATGACCGTTGGTGGTCAGCGCCAGGTCCAGCGGCTTGCCGTCCAGGGTGCGCAAGGCGGCCAGTTCGCGAACCAGCTCGACCAGGCCGTGGCGCAGCAAGGGCTCGCCGCCCGTCAGGCGCACTTTCTCGATGCCCAGACTCACAAAAAGGCGGATCAGCCGCAGGTACTCCTCGATGCCCAACTCGGGATACTGCGCGCCCAACTCCCCGGTGCGGCAATAGATGCACTTGTAGTTGCAGCGGTCGGTAATGGAGACGCGTAGATCGTGAATGACCCGGCCATGGCTGTCGGTCAACCGGGCTGCGGGAGTCGTTGCGGGGGATAGAGTTGGGGAAGCAACTGCCATGGGAACTTCAAGCCTATACCGGTTTCGCACGTTCTGAAACCTGACATCTCTTCAATCCAGGCGCGGCGCGCCTTTGCGCAACACGATTCCAGCGACGCCGAAGACCACGATGATGGCGATGGCGAGGGCGAAGTAGAAGGCGATGGGATGCGCCCAGCCCGGCGAGTAGGTGAGGTCCTGGCCAACCCACAGCAACAGGATGGTGGCGATGACCGCAAACTGGCCGGCAATGACCAGAAAGGTGTGGCCCAGGTCGCGGCGTTTGTCCAGCGCCTCCACCTGGTCGGGAGTCAGGTTGCGCTCTTCGGGGGGAAGAAGGGAATTTGCCATGGTTCTCTCCTCGCGGCCGCACGGTAGACCTCCAGGCCGCTCTCACATTCGATTCAATCACATGCCAATAGGACTCGGCCAGCAAATGTGGCCGGGAAACAGGCCACATTTGCTGGCCCCGCGGTGTCCTCTTCCCTGTTCGAGTACGGGACAAAGAGCATGGAGCACGGGACTCTTGTACTGCTCACGGCTCGGGTTTCTGCGCTCGATATTTTTGCGGGGCTTACAACGTACAATTTATGCCGAAAACGGTTGAGCAATCCCCCCCCTTGAAATCTGTCCGGTGGATCAGGGTAATCCGAAACGTCATCAATCGCAGGGTGGCTGGGAAGTCATGACGCAACGATGTATGAGGCCAAGCAGCATGGCCGCAATTCGGTGTCTGCACGGCTGCCGGAAACTGTGAAGCGCGACGAGGCGGAGAACGGGCATTTATCCCTGACTTGTGCGCCGGCATCCTGAATGCTCTGCACCGGCAGCGATTTGGCACGATTCCTTGCGGCAGCGGACCAGGTCTCAAGAGAGCCGCTGGAAACCTGGTTCGCCACCGAAAACCGCGCTACTTGGTCGGATAGCCGACCGACTGCCCATAGAGCGCGTGCTTTTGCGCGGGCAGCTTGAGGGTTGCGGCGACATCCGGAGAGTGGAGCGCATAGAACCAGGCGTTTAGCCCTTCCGACGCGGCAAAAAGATAGACATTCTGGCCGATGAAGCCGGTATCGACCTGGGCGTAGTCTAGCTTGGCGTCGGCCACATAGACGAGGGTTACCGCGGCGTGGGCCGCCGCGCCGGTGCCGATTTTGGCGCGCACATCGCCGGCGAGCACAGGGCGCAGTCGGTTGGCCTCTGCTTCGTACACATAGACGCCTTCAGCCAGAACCACGTAGAGATCGACCTCCTGCTTGTTCATGGCCGAGGGAGCGGTGCGGCCCAGTCCCGGCTTGACGCTGCTGGGCCGGTTGACGCCGAAAGCCGCCCAAAGCAGGTCGGCGAGGGTTTGCGGAGCGAGCGCCTGGTTGCGGAACGCACGCGTCGTCTGCCGTTGGGACAGGGCCTGCATGAGCGGCATACCGGCTGTGATCTGCGGCTGGGGCAGTTGGATGGGTTTCAGCTCTTGGGCGAAGAGGGCGGGAACAGCGAACAAAGAAGCCGCGAGGACAAGCAGAGCGATTGACTGCGTGTTGTGCGAACGAGCGGAAAGGTGCATGGTTCTTCCTCCTGGAATGCTAGGAGCACGCCGGCCTCCGGTGTGCCCGGAATTGGGGAAGAACCGATTCAACGGCCGGGACGAGAACACCGGCGCGCCAGGGGGCAGTGGGAGCCGCCCTGGCGGTTTGAGAAGTCCCGGCTTACTCGTTGATAAAAGCCAATGACTGCAGTTGGGTAATCTCGAAAGGCTTGCGGCAGCGGATGTTGGTGCAGGCCAGCTTGTCGTCGCGGCGGACCATGTAGGACTGTGCCTTGGCAAAGCGGGCCCGGTCGCGCTCGTCGGCTCCGCGGGGCAGTTGCGCCCGTTTGCGCCGCACCACCCACGTGACCTTATACTCGCCCTCCTGGCCGCATTTGGGGCAGACGAGTGTGTGTGTCCGCTGTTCCGTGGTTTCGTTGAAAAACTCCCGCTCTTCCATCGTGTACGACTCCCCTGCTTTTGATTCCCCAGCGACGATGTGTGTGTCCTCTGGGCTCCGCCGAAGAAAGCAGCACTTTCTCTTCGGCTGAATTTATTCCATACTAATCCTCACCATGAAGAAGCGCAGACCAGGAAAGTTTTCCGTGACCAAGGCGGTGAAGGCAAATGCCCGCGAACGCGTGGGTCAACCCAAGCCGTCGCGGGTGCTCGAAAGCGAACCTCGCACCGGCCGCGACGTGAAACACAAGCCCAAGCTCGAAGAGATCATCCGGCAGGAGGAATAGGCGATGGCCAAAGCGGTTGGCGTTGGCGGCATTTTTTTGAAAGCAAAGGACCCGAAGGGCCTGGCCGCCTGGTATGCGGCCCATCTGGGCATTCCAATGGGCGAAGGCGGAACGCTGGCCTTCGATGGGCCTTCTTCGGCGGGAATGACTGTGTTTGCTCATTTTCCCACCGACACGGCGTATTTCGGAGATGGAGGGCAGCAATCCCTGGTGAACTTTCGGGTAGACGATTTGGATGGGTTGTTGGCACAACTGGCCGCGGCGGGCGTTCGCGTCGACCCCAAGCGTGAGGACTACGAGTACGGCCGCTTCGCGTGGATATGGGACCCGGAAGGGAACCGGGTGGAGTTGTGGGAACCTCCGGCAGCAGTTTGAGGCCAAGCGGGGCGGTGTAAGACGGGGTTGGGCAGAAAATCCGCCTTGTTTAGTTCAATGTGCCGGGTCTAATCCCACCGCCTTTAGGCGGTCAGCTTCAGCGGG
>JAATFE010000412.1 GCA_015655365.1 Terriglobales bacterium | reverse complement strand
TTATACCAGGCTTGCGCATTGTGCGGCTCCAAATCGAGGGCTGCATGAAGCGCCTTCTTGGCCTCATCCAGCTTCTGCAGGGCCATCAGCGCAATGCCCTCATTGATGGCCGCCTGCGCCAGCCTGGGGTCCTTTTTGAATGCCGCGGTGAACGATTCCGCCGCGCGATCGGTGAACTGCTGCCCCATCTGCGCCACGCCGCGGTTGTTCGTCCGTATGGCCTCGGCGTCAAAGCGCGCCTGTGCGCCGACCGCTGTCGCGACTGCTGCTAAAAGAGCAAGGACCAACGGCCCAATCATCTTCATCGATCTTTTCCCCAAAGCAGCCTGCCCCTTTTGGCCGGTACGCCGCCGACCATCCAGTGTATGCGAGCAGCCGGTCGCCCTGCATTGCCGGACGCCCCGACGACCGCCGCACCGGAACCCGGCCCCCGCCAATTTATACTTCTCCTGTGGTCCAACCCCTCAAGCGGCGCATCGGCGTGGTCACCACCTCCCGCGCGGACTATAGCCATCTCTACTGGCCCCTGCGCGAACTGGCCGCGAACCCCACCGTCGACCTCGGCGTCTTTGCCCTGGGCGCGCATCTTTCCCCAGAGTTCGGCTCCACGCTCCAGGAAATCGAACGCGACGGCTTTCCGATCAAAGCGCGAATCGAATGCCTGCTCAGCTCCGACACCGACACCGGCATGGCCAAAACCATCGGCCTCGCCATGCTGGGGCTGGCCGACGCCCTCACCAGTTGGCGGCCCGACCTGCTGCTGCTCATCGCCGACCGCTACGAGATGCTGGCTCCCGCCTCCGTCGCGCTGGCCCTGCGCATTCCCGTGGCCCACATCGAGGGCGGCGAAATCAGCCAGGGCGCCATTGACGACCAAGTGCGTAACGCCCTCACCAAGCTGGCCCACATCCACTTCACCTCGACCCCGACTGCCAAGCGCCGCGTCATCGCCATGGGCGAGGAGCCTTGGCGCGTTCATCATGCCGGAGCCCCCTCGCTGGACCACCTGCGCCGCTCCACGCTCCTCGACCGTTCGGCCTTGGAAGCCCGCCTCGGCCTCGCCCTCGCGACGCCCACCCTGCTGGCCGCCTATCACCCGGTCACCATCCTCCAGGACACCACGGCCGAGGCCGACGCCCTCTTCGCCGCCCTGGTCCAAACGCCCGGTCAGTTGCTCTTCGTCTATCCCAACTCCGATGCCGGCAGCTACGCGCTCATCGAGCGGACCCGCGCCCTGGCACGGACGCGCAACCACACCCACATCTTCGTCAATCTCGACGCCATTACTTACTGGAGCCTGCTCGGCCAGGTTGACGTCCTGATCGGCAACTCCTCCAGCGGCATCATGGAAGCCGCCTCCTTCGCCCTGCCCACGGTCAACGTCGGCATGCGCCAGCAGGGCCGCGAGCGCGCCCGCAATGTGATCGACGTGCCGGCTGAAACCCCGGCGATCCTGGCCGGCATTCGGCGCGCCCTCGATCCGAAATTCCGCCAATCCCTGGCCGGCATGGCCAATCCCTACGGCGACGGAACCGCGGCGGTCACCATCGCCCGCATCCTCACCACGGTTGCGCTCGACGGCCTCCTCGTCAAGCAGCCCACGCCGCTGCCCGACCTGCCTTGAATGTGAAAATCCCAAGAACTGAGCAAAATTGAACAGTGTCCTGCTCAATTCTCACAGCACGATAAAAAGGTAAGATCTGCACGTCTGGGCACTTCTCCCGGTCGGAGGAGAGGACTCAACAAAAACACACAACTAAACAAGATCCTGACAGGGCGCCGAAAGAGGCTTGCCTTCTTCCCATAACTGTCTTTTCAGGGCGACGCGTTTCAAAATGGAATCCACGGGTCGCTTTCTCTGCATGAGAAAGCGTCTTCTTCTTGCCTCGCTTCTTAGACTAACCTCATTCAAGATTGAAGAGCAGGTGCGTTATGGTAGTCAAAACACATTGCACAGGCCTGGCTGTGACGGGGTGCACGTTGGCACCACCAACGTCCGGCGTTACTTCCCCAAGAGCATCGAGGTCATTGAATTGCAGTTGGATCATCTGCGGATCCAGTGCGGCCTGGCGCCCGATTTCTGGCGCGATCAACCGGAGATTCACGATCCCAGGCTCTGCGCCTGGCTCGAGTCCAAGCTTTTTCATACCAAGCCGGATCAAAACCCAATTCCCATAGCCATGATTCCCTCGGGCAAGAACTCCTTCCGGCTGCAAATTCTGCATTGGCACGGTGAGCCGAAAGAAAGTCTGTCATCCGATCAAGTGGCTTGATCCCGGCCACAACGCCGCGGCGTTCCCCCCGCCAAGAGCGGCGCACCTCTGTTGTGCGCCCTGCCTCCGCGCAGCGTGGGGTGCCGAAGTTGATAAACTCGGAATGCCATGAGCATTCAACTACTGCGAGAAAACATCGAGCGGCTTTTTGCCGCTGGATCCGCCGCCACCGAAGACCCCAACGCCATTGAAGCGTTCCTGGAACTGCGCGCCGCCCTCGAAAGCGGCGAAGTGCGCGCCGCCGCACCCACCCCCGACGCTCCCACCGGCTGGCGCGTCAACGCCTGGGTCAAGCAGGGCATCCTGCTCGGCTTCCGCCTCGGCGTGCTGGAAAACATGCCTGCGGCGGGCCTTTCGTTTGTCGACAAACACACCTACCCGGCCCGCCAATTCACCGCGTCCGCCGGCGTGCGTTTGGTTCCCGGCGGCTCCTCGGTACGTTCCGGCGCCTATGTAGCCCGCGGCGTGGTCTGCATGCCGCCCATGTACATCAACGCCGGAGCCTATGTGGACGAGGGCGCCATGGTCGACTCCCACGCCCTGGTCGGCTCCTGCGCGCAGATCGGCAAGCGCGTGCACTTGAGCGCCGCGGCCCAGATCGGCGGCGTGCTCGAACCGGTAAACGCCAACCCGGTGATCATTGAAGACGATGTGATGGTGGGCGGCAACTGCGGCGTCTACGAGGGCGCCATCGTGCGCAAGGGCGCGGTGCTGGCCGCCGGCACCATCCTCACCCGCGGCACACCGGTCTACGATCTGGTCAACGGCGCCATTCTCCGCGCCACCGCCGAACTGCCCCTCATCATCCCGGAAAATGCGGTCGTCGTTCCCGGCTCCCGCGCCATCGGCAAAGGCCATGGCCAGGAATGGGGCCTGAGCCTCTATGCGCCGGTCATCGTGAAATATCGCGACGACAAGACCAGCCTCAGCACAACGCTCGAAGAACTGCTGCGATAGCAGCCCGAGGTGAGAGTCGTGTTTTGAGTACTGTTCGGATTGGCGGGTGCCCCAGGTCTGGATTCTCAGACCTGGGAATGCATCATGTCCGGCACCATCACAACCGCCGCTGCGCGTCAGGATGACAGCGTCTCCGATGGTGAAGCCAGCCTTTGTGAAGATGGAGTTCTATGGCGTTGAGCCTTGCTTGCAAGCATGAAGACCCAAGCCGCAACCCCTCTTTCTGAAGCTGAGGGTCTCTCACTAAATTCAGAAGGGGAACCCCGCAGATGGATTTGATCACCTGGACCGAAGAGATGAGCGTGGGCGTCAAAGCCCTCGACGACGACCACAAGATGCTGATCGAGATGATGAACAAACTGAACGATGGAATCCTGGCAGGCCAATCCAACCTGGCGCTGGAAGACGTGGTTGAGAGCTTGGTGCGCTACACCAGGCTCCACTTCGCCCGCGAAGAGCGGCTCTTTGCCCAGACCGGCTATCCCAGCAGCGCGGCGCACAAGGCGGAGCACGACCTCATGACCCGCCGGATCCTTAATCTCCAGATGCGCTTCGAGAATGGCCAGTCCCTCGAGCTTTCCATGAAGGCCATGGCTTTTCTTAAAAATTGGCTCACCCATCACATCCTGAGCTCCGACATGCAATATAAATCGCACCTCAACGCCAAGGGAATCCACTGAGAGCCGTTCGATTCTCGCCTTAATGCCGGAATCGGGGTCGCGCAACCGCTTAATCTACATGGTTTTCGCTGCGGGTGTTAGCATCGAATCTGACAGATGCAAACAAAAAAACTGAAAATCATTCCCCTGGGCGGGCTCGGCGAATTCGGCATGAACTGCCTCGCACTGCGTTGGGAAGACGACATTATCGTGATCGACGCCGGCTTGATGTTCCCGGAGTCGGAGTTGTTGGGTGTGGATGTCGTTGTTCCAGACATTACCTACCTGATTGAAAACAAACAACATGTGCGTGGAATCGTTCTGACCCACGGCCATCAGGACCACATCGGCGGCTTGCCCTGGATTCTGAACGAGCTCAAGGTTCCCGTCTACGGAACCGAGTTCACCCTGGCCTACGTCGAGGGCACCCTCGACGAGCATCACCTGCTCGACGAAACCACCCTGGTCGAAATCACCGCCAAGCAGAAGTTCACCATCGGCCCCTTCACCATTGAGCCGATCCACGTGACCCACTCGCTTGTGGACGCCATCGCCCTGGCCATCGAGACCCCCGTCGGCGTGGTCATTCATTCCGGCGACTTCAAGATCGATCTCTCGCCGCTCGACGGCAAAGCCTTCGATCTGCACACCTTTGCCGAGTACGGCAAGCGCGGCGTTCTGGCCCTGCTACAGGACTCGACCAATGTGGAGCGCTCCGGCTACACGCCCAGCGAGCGGGCAGTCATTCCCCGGCTGAACGAAGTTTTTTCGCAGACCAAGAAGAAGCTCTTCTTCAGTTGCTTCTCTTCGTCCATCTACCGCATCAAGATCGCTCTCGATCTGGCTCACCAGCATGGGCGCAAGGTGGCCATCATTGGCCGCTCCATGATGGAGAGCACGGAGATTGCGCAGGATCTGGGCTACATCGACGTGCCCAAGGGCCTCATCATCAATCCTGGGCAGATGAAGGACTATTCGCCTGAGAACCTGATGGTGCTCATCAGCGGCACCCAGGGCGAGCCGATGAGCGCCCTGAGCCGCGCCGCGGTGGCCAATCACCGCCACGCGCAGATCTCTCCCGGCGACACCGTCGTGCTCAGTTCCCGCGTCATTCCCGGCAACGAGAAGAGCATTTATCAGGTGATCGACCATCTCTTCCGCCGCGAAGCCAACGTGATCTACGATGACGGCACCAACGGCCTCATCCACGTCAGCGGACACGGCAGCCAGGAAGAAATGCGCCTGCTCATCAATCTCGTGCGGCCCAAGTTCTTCATCCCCGTGCACGGCAACTATCGCTATCTGCGCAAACACGCCCAGATCGCCATGGAAACCAACGCCGTGGAACAGGCCATCGTGATTGAAGACGGCGACGTGCTGGAGTTGGACAAGACCAGCGCCCGCAAGCGCGACAAGGTCACCACCGGCCGCATCCTCATCGACTCGGGCTCTTCGATCGATGTGGTTGAGGATCTGGTTCTTCGCGATCGCAAGATTTTGAGCGAAGACGGCGTGGTGCTGGCGGTTCTGGCCATCAACAAGCGCACCGGCAAAATGGCCCAGGCGCCGGAAGTGGTCATGCGCGGCTTTGGCGGCGCGGACATCACCGAGGAAGCGCGCGAAGTGGTCCTCAAGACCCTCGACGGGCTGACCAGCGAGCAGCGCACCGACTACGGCATGGTGAAGGAAAAGGTGCGCGTAGAGTTGAAGCGCCTGATCCAGAAAACCACCGGCCGCCGTCCCATGGTGATGCCGATCATTCTGGAAATCTGATCCAGGCAGAGCAATTACAGTGAAGGGGACAGGCTTTGGCCTGTCCCCTTCGTGCATTGCGCGATTTAAAACGAGGCTGAAAAAACACCGAATGAACGAAAAACTGGTTTCCATCGCAGATATCCGCGCCGCCGCCGCGCGCATCGCCTCCATCGCCGTCAAAACCCCGCTTGTTGAGGCGTCTTTCCCCGCTCTCTCCGGCCACGGAACCAACAAGAGAATCTGGCTCAAGGCCGAGAGCCTCCAGCCCATCGGCGCATTCAAGATTCGCGGCGCGTCCAACAAGATTCTCCAGCTCACCCCCGAGGAAATCCGCCGCGGCGTCATCACCTACTCCAGCGGCAACCATGCCCAGGGCGTGGCCTATGCGGCGCGTGAAGTCGGGGCCAAGGCCGTCATCGTGATGCCCTCGAATGCCCCCGCCATCAAGCGCGCTGCCACCCTGGCTCTCGGAGCGGAAGTGGTCGAGGTCGGCGTGGCTTCCAGCGAGCGTCTGGCCAAGGCCGACGAACTGGTGCGCAAACACGGCTACGTCGTGATTCCCCCTTACGACGACGAGCAGATCATCGCTGGCCAGGCCACCTGCGGCCTGGAAATTGTCGAGGCCCTGCCGGACGTCGATCTGGTGCTCGTACCCGTCTCCGGCGGCGGCCTGATCAGCGGAATCGCCGCGGCCGTGAAGCAGTTGCAGCCCCAGGCCAAGGTCTTCGGCGTGGAGCCGGAGCTGGCCGGCGACGCCACGGAAAGCTTCCGCACCGGCAAAATCGTCACTTGGGGAGCGGAGCTGACCAGCCGCACCATCGCCGACGGCCTGCGCACCCAAACCGTGGGCGTACGCAACTTCGCCCACATCCAGGCCTTTGTGGACTGCATTATTACGGTCACCGAAGCAGAGATTCGCGCCTCCATGCGCGCCATTGTGGCCGCCACCCGCCTCATTCCCGAGCCCAGCGGAGCCGTCGCAGCAGCAGCACTGCTCTTCCACGGCGCGGAACTGCCCGCCTATACCAAGGCAGTGGCCGTGGTCAGCGGCGGCAACGTAGCGCCCGAGTTGCTGGCCCAAGTGCTCACCGAAACCGCATCCTAGAGCGGAACCAGAGTTCCTGTGCCCTGTTGGGTTTCGTGCAGGGTTGCCGCTCCCTGATGGTCGCGTCCACTTGAGTGCTGTGTTTTCGGGATATACCGACTCTGGTTGCGCTATAGCGTCGTTCGACTATGATTTTCCCTGTGATGAAAACCACGATTCGCGCTCTCCTCACCCTCGCCCTGCTGTGCGCCACCCCGCCCGCCCTGGCGGACAAGAAGCCGCAGCAGCAGGTAAAGCCCATGGCCGGCCCACGCGCCGTGGCCTTGCGCGTCACCTGGCTCTACATCGCGCCCGACCGCACCTCGCAAAAGGTGGACCGCGTGCAAATCGGCCGCGAAATGGTGATCGCCGAGCGAAGCGGTCCCTGGCTGCGCGTTTTTGCCAACACCGACATTCAGGAAACCCGCGAGAAGGACGCTCCCGAGTTCGGCCGGGACGAAGTGACCCCGCCCGTCTCCGGCTGGATGGAATCCAAAGGGATCGTGGTCGAGACCACCGCCGGGGGCGACCTGGTGCTGATGGGCGAAGCCGCCAACCAAGAGTCGCTGGCCAGCGATCCGCGCGGCCCGGCCAATGCCGCCCAAAGCGCGCGCCTGCTCTACCGCCGCCTGGCAGAGATGTTCCCCAACTCGCCTCTGGTGCCGGAAGCCTCCTGGCGCGCCGCCGACATCCTATGGCAGTTGCAGAAGGCGGACGCCTCCTCGCGCCCTTCCGCCAAAGCGAAGGAAGCCTACCTGCGCGATCAGATGGACGAGGACGAGATGAAGAAGGTCGTCAGGTTCTATCCCCACACGCGCCAGGCCAGCCTCGCCTCCTTTGCCCTCATCGACAACAAGCTCTGCGGAGACTGGCAGGGTTCGCCCAAATGCCCCGAAAAGGAATCCGAGGCCTACGAGAAATACGCCGCTGAAAATCCCGACGGCCCACGCACGGCCCAGGCGCTTTATCAGGCCGTCTACCGGCAAGCGGTACTTACCGACATGTACGCCGCCGACGGAAGCGATAATAAAAGCAGCAACGCTCACAACCACGCCCGCGAACTCACGGCAAAGCTTAAAGAGCACTTCGCTTCGTCGGACTTTGCCGCGCGCGCAGCCGCGCTGGTGTACAAATTGGATGAAGGAATTCCTGTTTACGGCATTGACCGGGAGTAGGCGGGAGCAATCTGTCCGTGCATTCCTGACGGCATACGACAACCGCGCTCCGGAGGCTTTTTGAACGAATTTATTCAGTCCGTCATATTAGGCATCGTGGAAGGCTTGACCGAGTTTCTGCCGGTCAGCTCGACGGCGCACTTGCGCATTACCGAAGCTCTGATGAAGATTCCGTTGGACGATCCGTACTGGAAGATGTACACCATCGTCATCCAGTTGGGCGCCATCCTGGCCCTGTGCCTGCTCTTCCTCGGCCGCATCGTCGAGTTCCTCCGCACCTTTCCCAGGGGCGAAAGCGGCGACCGCAACTGGCTGACTCATCCCATCTCGCTCACCGCCATCGCCTTCATCTTCACCTCGGTTCCCGCCTTGCTGCTGCACAAGTGGAGCGAGAAGAACCTGGGCAGCCTGCAAGCCATGGCGCTCGCGCTGCTCATTGGCGGCATCGTCATGTGGGCCGTCGATGCCTGGGCCTCGCGCTACGAGGCCGGCACCCTCGATGTCGAGCAGATGTCGCTTCCCCAGGCCATCTGGATCGGCCTCTGCCAGACGCTTTCCGCGGTCTTCCCCGGAACCTCGCGCTCCATGTCCACCATCGCCGCCGGCCAGTTGGTCGGCCTCGACCGCCCCGCGGCCCTCGAGTTCAGCTTCCTCCTCTCCATCCCCACCATGATTGCCGCCACAGGCTGGGACCTGATGAAAGAGATTCACCCCGCCCACGGTGTTGCCGCCCATGTGGCGATGGACACCAACAACTGGATCGTGCTCATCATCGGCACTGTGGTCTCGTTCCTCGTGGCCCTGGGCGTGGTCGAGTGGTTCCTCTTCTGGGTGCGCAAGCATGGCTTCACCATGTTCGCCGTCTACCGCATCCTGCTCGGCGCAGCGCTCCTGCTGTTCGGCTCCAAATACATCGGCAGCTGATAAAGCAACTCCCAGGGTGCCCCAGGTCCCGATTCTGGGACCTGGGAAAGCACAGACTTGATCCCGAAGACGCTGGCCCCAACACAGGGGTCTGGGTGCCCCATCCTTCCGCGGCCTCATCGCGGAAGGGTGGGAAAGCACGAACCCCGCCCCACAACGCTGGCCCCACCGCAGGTGGCCGCAGGGGTTGGGGGTCCACAGCAAGGTTCCCCCTGCCTTGTTTTGCCCGCAATCCCCTTCCCGCACAGAGATAATAAAGACTGCTCTGGGAGTCTTCCTCCGCTCCATTGGCTCGCTCGCGGCGGTTTCCCAGCAGCCTGCGAGACGGAGCGCCGCCCTCATGAAACCCATTCGCATCGTTCTGTCGCCGACCAAAAGCCGCCCCCTGAACGTGTTTCTGGGGCTGATGCTGTTGCTCGTCTCGGTCATCCTCCTGCTCGCCCTGGCCACGTATCACCCCGCCGACCCCTCGCTGAACACCGCCACCGATCAGGCCCTGCCCCACGCCGTGCGCAACTGGACCGGCCTCTTCGGCGCATGGCTCAGCGACCTGCTCCTGCAAGCCCTCGGTCTCTCCGCCTTTCTTTTGCCCCTCTGGCTGGTCGGCATCGGCTGGACCTGGATG
>JAATFE010000179.1 GCA_015655365.1 Terriglobales bacterium | reverse complement strand
TGGTGTTCTGCGGGACTCCGCAGTTTGCCGTGCCCACGCTGGAAGCACTGCTGGCCGCTGGGCATGAAGTCGCATTGGTCGTTTCGCAACCCGACCGGCCTGTGGGGCGCAAACAGGAGCTTGCCGCTCCCCCGGTGAAGCAATGCGCCCTGGCCGCCGGGCTGCCGGTGACGCAGCCGGAGAAGATTCGCAACAACACCGAATTCCGAGCGCAGCTTGAAGCGATTGCGCCGGACGCCATTGTTGTCGTGGCCTACGGGCGGATCATTCCGCCGTGGGTGCTGGCGCTGCCGCGGTTGGGCTGCATCAACCTGCACGGGTCGCTGCTGCCCAAGTACCGCGGCGCTGCGCCGATCCAGTGGGCTGTGGCCATGGGCGATGTGATGACCGGCAACACCACCATGTTTTTGGAGGAAGGGCTCGATACGGGGCCGATCCTGCTGCAACAAACGCTCCCCATTGGCCCGGACCAGACGGCCGTGGAGCTTTTCGACGCGCTGGCAATAGCCGGCGCGCCGCTGGTGGTGGAGACCCTGCAAGGGCTTCAGGACGGGACCGTCCAGCCCCATCCGCAGGATCACACGCTGGCTACACTGGCCCCGATTCTTGGGCGCGAAGACGGGCGCATGGATTTTGGCGCCCACACGGCTACGGAATTGAGCCATCGCTGGCGCGGCTTTCAGCCGTGGCCCGGCGCTTTCACCACGCTCGAAGGGAAGAAACTGATCGTTCATCGCATGCAAGTTGCCGAGGAATCCGCTCCCGCAGAACCGGGAATGTTGCGCATTGAAGATCACCGGATTCTGGTTGGTTGTGCCGGAAACACCTGGCTCGAACTGCTGGAGATTCAGCTTGAGGGCAAGAAACGCCTGCCTGCTGCGGAGTTTCTGCGCGGAACGCCGCTCTTGAGCGGCGCGCGGGTGGGCTGATGGCGGCTATTTCCGCAGCCCGCAAGGCGTCATTCGGTATTCTCATGGGCGTCGAGCGAGGCAGTTCCCACGCCGACGATTTGCTTCGGGGCAGGGTCGTGAACGCGCTCTCCGCGCCGGACCGCAACCTGGCCACGGCGCTGGTGCTGGGCGTGCTGCGCTGGCAGATTGCACTCGACCACCAACTACAAACCCTGCTCAAACACCCCAACGCCAAGCTCGATCCCGAGATCCGGATTGCCCTGCGCATGGGGGCTTTTCAACTGCTCCATCTGGACCGCATTCCTGCAAGGGCCGCCATCGACGAAAGCGTGGAACTGGCCAAGAAGGCGGGACACCGCTTTGCCTCCGGCATGGTCAATGCTGTTCTGCGCAAACTGGCCGCCGCACCGCAGACTACTGCCATGGGAAACGCGGTGGGAGCAGGCCCGGCGGAGTTGGCCTTGACCGAGGCGCATCCTGCGTGGATGGTGGAACGCTGGGTGAACCTCTTCGGACTGGAGACAGCGCGTGCGATTTGCCGTCACGGCCAGGTTCAGCCGGTTCTGACGGTGCGCATCGAGAGCCCGGAAGTCGAAGCCGAACTGACCAAGGCCGGCGTCTACCTGGAACCGGGCGAAATGTTGACTCCGGCCCGGGCGGTCATTTCCGGCGACGTGACGGCGACGCCTGCGTTTTTGGAAGGCCGGGTCCGCCTGCAGGACGAAGGGTCGCAACTGGTGGCCGAGATTGCCGGGCAGGGGAATGAGATTCTGGATTGCTGCGCCGCGCCCGGCGGCAAGACGCTGATTCTGGCCGAGCGGAATCCAGGAGCGCGTATTCTGGCCTGCGAATCCAGTTCCACACGGCTGGAGCAGATGACCAAGCGGCTGGAGGCTCACGCGGACCGCATCGAATGCCGCCAGGCAGATGCGGCAGCGCTGGTTCAGAATGAGGCTTTCGATCTTGTTTTGGCCGATGTGCCTTGCAGCGGCACTGGAACGCTGGGGCGGAACCCGGAAATTCGCCATCGCCTAAAGTCCGAGGACTTGATTCGCCAGTCGGAGCGCCAGCGTGCCATTCTTCATGCCGCTTTGCGGGCTGTTCGGCCGGGAGGGCGCGTGGTCTACTCCACTTGCTCACTGGAGCCGGAGGAGAACGAGCAGGTGGTTGCCGCGGTGCTGGCAGAGACGCCGAACGCGCGGGCGATTCCGCTTGGAGCCCGGATTGAAGCGTTGCGGACGGAGGGGATTCTTACCGATTCGGGCGCGGCGCGGCTGGCTGGCTGCATCACGCCGGAAGGGGCGCTTCGACTGCTGCCGGGGGCTTTCCAGACGGACGGGTTCTTTGTCGCGACGATTGAGAAGAACGGCTCAGGCTTGACGAAGCCAGCAAATTGACCCCGCTGCTTCGCGGGGTAGCTGGTTAGCAATCTAGCTGATTTGTGCGATTGTCCTTCTTGTGACGCGCTACAGGCTCGGCTCTGTCTCCAGTCGCAGGTCCTCGTAGTTTTGACCGAGCAGGCCGCACAGGGCTTCGACTACCAGTTCGTGGTCGCTGCGCTGCGGCAGTCCGGAGACGGTGACGCTGCCCACGATGCCCGCGCCGGCGACGGAAAGCGGGAACGAGCCCCCATGCGCGGCGTAGTCGACGGTCGCGAGCCCGTACTTTTCCAGCAGAGTGGCGTTGTTCAACTTCAGGTTGAGGCCCACGGCATAGGAACTGCGGTGGAACCGGGCGACCACGTTGTTCTTGCGCCGCACCCACTCCGCATTGTCGGGAGTGGTGCCTTCGAGTGCCGCATAGAAGAGCGGCTGACCGAAGCGCCGCACGTCAATCACCATCGCCAGGCCGCGCGTTTCCATCAGCGCTTTGAGGCCGGATCCCAGCTCCCATGCCACACGCGCATCCAGGCGCTGCAACCGCAGTTCACGCTCTTGCAGGGCTACTCGTTCCAAGTCTTCGTTCAGTCCCATGCGCCGTGCCTCCTCGTGCACCGCGAATCTTCGTGTCCCAGCCATCATAAACGGCTCGGAGGAATTGCGACGGAAGCACCGAGCCTATTTGGCTTTCTTCTTGGCCTTCTTGGCTTGTTTGGCGTCCTTGGGCTTGTCGTCGGGCGAATGGGTGATGGGGATGGGGCCCATGTCGGAACCGGTGCGCTTGACCTGGGTATCGACCAACGAGTAGCTGATGGTGCGCGAAGAGGCAGGGCGAGAGATGCCGGTGGAAGAATCCGTGGTGAGATTCGGGCCGTTGGCGATCTGGAAGCTGAAGACGGGAATGCTGCCGCCCGCCGCTGGCTGGTAGGCGACATTCACGGGCAGGAAACCCTGGATGGGATGGAGGCGGAAGGCCGTCTCATAGCGATGGCGCTTGAGGCTCCAGGTGAAGACGCGAACCTGATCGAAATCGAAAGGCAGGCCGGACTTGGGCGGAGCGAGGACGGTGACGTACTCCGGCACTTCGTGGTTGGGAGTGGCGGCTTCGGCGTCGGTCACCTTGGCGAGCACGTAAGCGCCCACGATGCGCTGGCCTTCGGCATAAACGCCGATCTCGTCGGGAACATCCACATCGACGCGGCCGGCGAGCAGCCAGCCGGTGTGGCCCTGGGCGTCGCGCACCAGCCACCAGTCTTCCATGATCACAGGCGGCGGTTCGGGCGCGGTGGCGTCGGCAGCCGTTCCAGCCGGAGCGGGCTGCTTGGTGACGGGTTGGGGAGCGGGCGCCTTTGCGGGGGCGGGCGTCGTGCCGGCTACGGGAGGCTTGGGAACGGAGGGTTTGGGTTGCTGCATGCCAAAACCTGCCGCGGCGACCTTGGCGACCGAGGCGCGGGCCAGGAGCTGGACCTTGGCATTGGCGGCGAGCAGATAGAAGTGCGTGGTGTCGCGGCCGGGAAAGATGTGCAGATAGATGTCGTCGCGAACCACGGCGGTGGCGACGACCGGATCGTTTTTGTGCTTGCTGGCGAGCTGATCGAAGGAATCGAAGGTCTTGGAGTCGATTACGGCGCGTTCTTCGATCCAGCCGATTTCGTTTTTCTGGGTCTTGACCTTGAGGAAGCGGCGGCCGTGCTCGATCACCTCGAGCTGCTGTCCGTTGTTCACCTGGCCGACTCGATTGGAGACGGCGGCGACGCGGTCATGAAGATAGGTCTGACGAACGGAGACATAGACCGTTTCGTGCATGATCTTGTGAAACCGGTTGCAACCAGAGGCAAAGATGAGCACGCAGAGAATCGCCGACAACGAGCCAGCGACGCTGAAGCGTCTGGGGGAAGGAACGAAGGAGATGGGGGAAGGAATGAGCACGGCCGGTGGCGATCTTCTTAAGAATAGCAGGGAATAGGGAATAGAGAACAGAGATCAACTTCTCGTGCCGATCTCTGACCCTTGATCTCTGCTTTTATGGCACGGCGGCGATGGCAATGGCCTGGACGGGATCGGTTCCGGTGGCGGCGGTAATGGCGGCGGTCAGCGCGCCAGTCGAACTGAAGGTGTAGGCATCGAGGTCGGGGCTGCCGCCTGAGCTGACTGCGAGCAGGAAGTTGCCGGTCGAGTCTGCCGCCAAGGCGACTGTCGTGACGCCGGCAGCGATGGAGCCGAGGGAACTGAGCGAGTAGGCGGTGCCCGTCGCGGTGATCGAAAACGCGCTCACGTTGCCGTTGGAACTGCCGCCGACCGTGCGGTTGGCCACGTAGACGTAGTCGCCATTGGGATTGGAGAGGATGGAGTAGGGGGCGAGTCCGCCGCTGGCGTAGGGGGAGCCGGCGATTTCCTTGATGTTGGAGCCGATGGTGAAGACGCTGACACCGCCGGTGTTGGTGCCCGTGGTGGCCGCGGTTTCGCCGACATAGAGCAGCCGGTTGCTGGGGTCAACGCCTACGGAAAGCGCTGCGCCCGCGGAGTTGGACACGGGAATATTGCCGGTTCCGCCGAATGGGTTGGCGTTAGTGGGGACAAACTGAACGATTTCGGTGCCGGAAGCGCCCAGGGCGACAAAAACATAGCAAGTGGCGCAACTGCTGGAATCGTTGGGAGAGAGCGCGAGCTGCTGAATGGTTGCGGCGGGGAGTCCCACCTCTTGTTCCGTGGTGGACGTTTCCGCGCCGGTGGCGGGACTGATGGGAATTGCGAAGAGAGCCTGCTGGGTGGGGCCGGCCTCAACCAGCCAATTGCCAGTGGTATCCACCTGCATGGTGGTGGCAATGTCCCCGGAGATCGCCGAGGAGTTGTTTCCCAGCGTGAGCGCACCGCTCGAACTAATGGAGTAAACGTAGATGCCGGCCGAAGTGCCTACATACAGAAAACCGTGATTGGGAGAGACGGCGAGAGAATAGGGGGCTGCGGAGCCGGGCAGCGTGTAAGGGCTTCCGGTTACCGGGGTTTGCTTGCCGGAGACGATGGTGAAGGCGGCAATCTGGGCGGTCTGCTGGTTTGCCACAAAGTAGATGCCGCCGCTCAGAGTGGTAGGGGTGGTGCCGCCGCCGGTGCTGCTGCTGGGCGCCTGCCAGAAACCCGCGCAGCCTGCCAGGAGCGGAGCCGCAAGCAACAACATCCGAGCCCATTTTCCGATCATCATTCGTGCTCCTTTTTTGCCATTATCCGGGTCCAGATTCAAGGGTATCGCTTTCGTGCGATACCTGCTTTGCGGATCGACAAAATAGCGCCCGCACCGGCGCTCAAGGGAGAGACGCGGCGCTGCGGAAATTCGCTCGGATCGGATGCCGGCAGGAGACGATTTTAGGCGGGAGGGGTGGAGGAGCCGGCCAAGACTTCGGAAGCGACTTGATCGAGCACCGCGCCGATGGCGTGAATGACAGCGGCTACGCGGACCACGGCGATCACCAACTCCTCGGTTGCGCCTTTTTCGCGGACGACTTTTTCGTGGGCATCGACACACTTGCCGCAGCCGTTGATGGCCGAGACAGCCAGCGCCCATAGTTCGAAGTCCACTTCCTCGATGCCGTGGCCGCGCAAGCCGTTCATGCGCAGGCGCGCGGGCATGGTGGCATATTTGGGGTTGGAGCTGAGGTGATGGAAGCGATAGAAGATGTTGTTCATGCCCATGACGGCAGCCGCGGTCTTGGCGGCTTCAAGGGCGGGATCGGAAAGCTGTTCGCCGGCAGCGGCCAAGGCGGGAGCGGTGAGGCTGGCGCTGCGGGTGGCAATGGCGGTGGCGGCTACGGTTCCCCACAACTGCTGCGGGGTCAGTTCGGTGTTGTTGCGCACCAGCGAAGAGTAGTTCAGCTTGAGGTCTTTGGCGGAAGGGGGAAGGCTGTCAATCAATGCATCGAGGTTCATGGGTGCTCCGCACAGCTATCAGCTAACAGTAGACAGTCAACAGCAGACAGCTAACAGTCCGGTCGTGAAACTGACAACTATTAGCTGTCTACTGTTAGCTGTTCTTAGACGTGGATGGTTTCTTCGCCCTTGTGCCAGTTGCAGGGGCAGAGTTCGTCGGTCTGGAGGGCGTCGAGGACACGCAGAACTTCCTGCGGGTTGCGGCCCACCGAGAGGTCGGTGACGTAGACGAAGCGGATCACGTTTTCGGGGTCGACGATAAAAGTGGCGCGCTGGGCAACGCCGGCCTTCACATCCAGAATGCCCAGTTCCCCGGTGAGTTCGCGCTTGATGTCGGCGAGCATGGGGAAGGGCAGGTCTTTCAAGTCGGGGTGGTTGTTGCGCCAGGCTAGGTGGACGTACTCGGAGTCGATGCTGCCGCCGAGGATTTGCGCATCGCGGTCGGCGAACTCCTGGTTCAGTTTGCCGAAGGCGGCAATCTCGGTGGGACAGACAAAGGTGAAGTCCTTGGGCCAGAAGAAGTAGAGCTTCCACTTACCGGGGTAGCTGGCTTCGTTAATGGTTTCAAAGGCGGTATTGGGATCGAGGCCAACGGTAGCCGTAACTTCAAATGCGGGGAACTTCTCTCCAACAGTAAGCATGCATGACTCCTTGGGGAAATATGTTGATAGGTTAAAGTGGGTCGACGGAGGAGCAAAACTCCGCCGCCTTGGCGCGAAGATGCCGAAGACACCAAATTGCGGTGCGATCTCAATCAAAAAGATGCGCGGCGGGGTCGGTGGGATTCTGGAGTTGAACGATTTGCGGATGAGAATTGAGGGATTTTCACAAACCGCAGCGACTTAAGAGATCTCCGATCAAGTGTCAGAGTTCCGAATCACGTTCCCAGGGCTCAAGCAGGCAGCGGAAAAACTCAGGATTCTGAGGAACTTATGCGTAGATTGAGACCTCCGCCTCCCTCCGATTCGAGTTTTCCGCAGCCTGTAAAGTTCGTGCTGATTTTGAAATATTTCCGGCACGCGACCCAAGTGGGGACGCCGATCATGCCGTTTCAAAACGACGACTTATTCAGAGATTTCCCAAGGCGCGGCGGGATGGGGCCTTGCGGATCAGTTGGGGCGGCTGCCGGGGTTGGAACGGCGGCGGAAGCGCTCGTCGACCGGCTGGCGGCCCTGAACGCCGGACTCGAGGGTGTGCCAGTGCTCGATGGCGGGCTCGCCCATGCGCCAGCAGAGCAGGACGACTTCATCGTCGAGGCGGCAGGGGAAATCGAGCAGGCCGGTTTCGAGGTCCTTGACCTGGACGCCGATGGAGTCGATTTCGGCAATGCTCTCGCGAACGCGCTGCAAGTGGACTTCCATCTCCGCGCGCTGCTTGGCGACCTGGGTCACATCGACGCGCATGCCGCCGGAGAGATAGATGCGGCGGGCCAGATGGGTGAGGCCGGTTTCGACCTCCTCGGCAGATTGCTTGCCTTCGATGGCGCGCTTGAGCAGCGATTCGAGCACCGGGAGCAGAGATTGAGCTTCGTCGAGTGTGAAGGTCTTCATGGGGAATGCCCTGGGTCTTAGGATACGACGGATTGAGGAATAGGGAATAGGGAGTAGGGAACTGAGATCAGAGAGCAGAGATTAAAAACGGATCTGGCCGGTGAGGGGAAGGAATGGAAGCGAAAGATCACGGGTAAGGGTTTGTGCTTTCCCACCCTTGTCGCAAAAAGCAAAAACGCGGCAAGGATGGGGCACCGATATGGTCCTGCTACTCCCTACTCCCTGCTTTTACCCCACTTGCAACATGCGGTCCAGGGCTACTTTGGCCCAGTGCTTGACGCTGGGGCGGACCTGGATGTGGTTGACGACGCGGCCCTCGACCAAGTTTTCGAGCGCCCAGGCCAGATGGTTGGGGCTGATGCGGTACATGGTGGTGCAGAGGCAGCCGGTGTCGTCGAGGGTGATGACGCGCTTGCCTTGCTCGGCAAAGCGGCGGGCCATGCGGTTGACGAGGTGAATCTCCGTGCCGACGGCAAACATGGAGCCTGCCGGGGCGTTCTCGACAAGAGCGATGAGCCGCTCGGTGGAGCCGAGAGCGTCGGCCTTCTGGCAGACCTCCCAGCGGCACTCTGGATGGACGATGACCTGGATGCCGGGGTACTTGGCGCGGACCTGGTCGACGTGACTGGGCAGAAAGCGCTGATGGACGGCGCAGTGACCCTTCCAGAGGAGGACGCGGGCGGCTTCGAGCGACTGCTTGGTTTGGCCGCCGGTGCTTTGACCG
>JAATFE010000315.1 GCA_015655365.1 Terriglobales bacterium | reverse complement strand
CGCCACCGCCATGCTCGCCCAGCCGGGTCCGCCGAAGAGTCCGGCAGCGACTGAAACCGCGAACCTCGCCGGCAAGGCCATCACCATCACCTACAACTCGCCCAGGGTCAACGGGCGCGCCGGAAAAATCTTCAGCAAAGACGGGCTTATCAGCAAGGACCCCAACTACCCCATTTGGCGCGCGGGCGCCAACTCCGCCACCAAGCTTCATACCGATGCGGATCTGGACCTCGGCGGCTTGACGGTTCCCAAGGGCGACTACACGCTCTATGTGGATCTCTCCGACCCGGACAACTGGGTTCTCGTCGTCAACAAGCAGGTCGGCCAATGGGGCCTGACCTACGACAAGGCAAAGGACTTGGGCCGCGTCAAGATGACCATGGAAAACCCTTCGGCCCCCATTGAGAATTTGGCCTACACGCTGAAGAGCACAGGCGCCAACACCGCCAAGCTTTTCCTGGCTTGGGAGAGCTTCTGCGGAACGGTACCCGTTGCAGTGAAGTGAAAACCGTTTTCTCGGCACGAAAAACACGGCAGGGTGGCGTTTGCAGTCCAATGCCGCTCTGCCGATACAATAGAGGCAGTGGGTTATCTTTCCCCAAAGAGGTAAAGAACATTGCCGTTATATGCCTATCGCTGTACAGAATGTGGTCACAGGTTCGAAAAAATCCAGCATTTCCGCTCCAAACCGGAGCTGGTTTGCCCCAATTGCCAGGGGCTTTTGGAGCGTCCGCTAACCGCGCCAGCCTTTAAATTCAAGGGTTCCGGCTGGTATGTGAACGATTACGCGGGCAAGAACGAATCCAGCAGTTCGTCCGCCGGCCCGGCCGACTCGACGCCTGTCGCCGCACCTGCGGCAGCGCCCGCCGCTCCGGCTCCGGCAGCTGCCGCTCCTGCCCCGGCCGCCGCCAAGGGCTGATTTTTTCGGGCCTCGGCCTGGCAGTGCGCCCAGAGAACCCCGTTCTGCAACCTTTTCGGTGGGGCAGCATCGATATTCGTGTTGCTGCTTCTGTGTACCAAGTCACTATGTGAGTCGAGGTGTGTTGCCTAAATAGCTAACACATCGAAGAACATGTTGGCCTGGCGCAAACAGCGGAAAAGCGGCAGCAGAATCGAGGACTTCCCCATGCTCTCCATCCGCTGCTCGACGGATCGCGGCCACGCTAACCACGGCTGGCTGGACACGTATCACACCTTCAGCTTCAATACCTATTACGATCCCAAGTTCATGGGATTCCGCGGCTTGCGGGTCATCAACGAAGACCGCGTGGCCGCCGGCGAGGGCTTCGGCACCCATCCCCATCGCGACATGGAGATCGTGACCTATGTGCTGGAGGGCGAGTTGGCCCACAAGGACTCGATCGGCTCAGGCGGCGTGATTCGCCCCGGCGAATTGCAGCACATGTCGGCCGGCACAGGCATCCGCCATTCGGAATTCAACGGTTCCAAGACCGATCCCGTGCATCTGCTCCAGATTTGGGTCTTGCCGTCCAAGGAAGACATTGCGCCCAGCTATGGGCAGAAGAGCTTTCCCATCGCGGAAGAGCCGGACCAACTGCATCTGGTGGCCTCGCCCGAGGGCCGCGATGGCAGCCTGAAGTGGGTGACGGACGCCGACCTGTTTGCCGTGCGCCTCAACGCCGGCAGCACCGCCTCGCACGCTTTCACCACCCGCAAGTACGGCTGGGTGCAGATGGCGCGCGGCTCGGCCACGGTGAACGGACTGGCACTGGAGCAAGGCGACGGCCTGTCCCTTAGCGACGAAACGGCAGCGGCCATTACGGCCGGCTCTGAGGGCGCCGAAGTGCTGCTTTTCGACCTGGCCTAAGGCAACGGGGGATAATGGGAGCTTGCAACCTCAAGGCTCATCCATGACTCCCGATCCTCATCTTCCGCAGCGTGGCGGCGTCGTGCTGCGGATTCTCGCGGCGGCCGCTGCCGTGCTGTTCACGGCGGGCCTGTTGGCCGGTTTCTTTCCCGTTCCGGCGGAGATGGCGGTCGCTCTCCGCTGGGTGGGCTTTGGCCTGTTTGTTCCCTTCGCCGTGCGCCGCCGTTCGCTGCTGGTGTGGACCTTCTTTGCCATGCTGGCCGGCGCGGAACTGGGCGTCGATGCGCCCCAGCTTGCGTCGCAGAGCCACTTTCTCGCCGACATCTTCTTGCGCCTGATTCGGATGATCGTTGCGCCGCTCATTTTTGGCGGCATCGTTACCGGCATTGCGGGTCACGGCCAACTGGGCGGCGTGGGCCGCGTGGCCATCAAGGCGCTGGTGTTTTTTGAGGTAGCCACCACGCTGGGAATGATTCTGGGCGCGCTGGCCATCAACTTTTCCCAGGCCGG
>JAATFE010000481.1 GCA_015655365.1 Terriglobales bacterium | reverse complement strand
TGTCGCTGATCGAAACGATTCCCGGCATCGCAGCTGAGGTGAAGAAGGACTTCAACTTCGATCCGGAGTTTGAACGCGCTAAATACCTGCTGGAAGCCAACGATGGAGCTGGCAATACCTTCAAGGCTACGGCCAAGCCGGTGCTGATCGGCACGGCCGTGGTCGGTGCAACCACCATGACGTTCTCGATCATCATGGCACTGACCCACGGGCTGACGCAGAACGTCGAGAAACTCTCTCTGCTTCATGCGCCCTTCATGCTGGGGCTGATCTGCGGTGGCGCGGTGATCTTCTGGTTCGCTGGCGCTTCCATGCAGGCGGTTACCACTGGCGCATACCGCGCGGTCGAGTTCATCAAGGCGAACATTCATCTGGAAGGCGCAGAGAAGGCATCGGTCACCGATAGCAAGAAGGTGGTCGAGATCTGTACGAAATACGCGCAGAAGGGGATGTTCAACATCTTCCTCGCCGTCTTCTTCGCTACACTCTCGTTCGCGTTCATGGAGCCGTTCCTGTTTGTTGGCTATCTGTTCTCGATTGCGATCTTCGGATTGTACGAGGCGATCTTCATGGCCAATGCCGGCGGCGCTTGGGACAATGCGAAGAAAGTCGTTGAGGTCGACCTGAAAATGAAGGGGACGCCTCTGCACGATGCAACCGTAATCGGAGACACCGTTGGCGATCCGTTCAAGGACACTTCGTCTGTGGCAATGAACCCGATCATCAAGTTCACGACGTTGTTCGGCTTGCTTGCTGTCGAACTTGCCGTGACGCTGACTGCGACCAACCCGATGCTCACCCACGTGCTGACAGTTGCGTTCTTCCTGGTATCGGCGTACTTCGTGCGGAGATCGTTCTACGGCATGAGAATCGAGACCAAGGAAAGCAACTGATTCCTGTAGTACTGGCTCCGTCCTGACTGGCGGACAAATAAAACACCAAGCGGCCCCACGCAATCTTGCGTGGGGCCGCTTGGTGTTTGGGCCGGTTCTTGGAAGACGTACACAGCCGGTCGGAGGGCCGCAGTGTGACGTTTCGCAGAGCAAGGGTCCAGGGATGGTCCCGCCAATAAAATTGGCAAAGTTGGCCAACCGTCCTATACTGCGGCTGAGGTGTTCCATGCCGACTCGCAACGTCAATCTGACCGAAGAACTGGACCGGTTCGTGGCCTCCAGGGTAGAGAGCGGACTTTACGCCAACGCCAGCAAGGTGATGCGTGCGGCTCTGCGCCTGCTGGAGAGGGAAGAGCGGGAGTACGAGGAGAAGATGACGGCGCTGAGAGCGGCGATTGCCGAAGGCGACGCCAGCGGGGATGCCGAAGAGGGCGTATTTGAGCGGATTCGGCAGAAGTATGGCCTGCCGCAGAGAGAGAAATACGCGTGAAACATGCCAGCATTTCACTCGAAGCGGAAGCGGATACCGATCGGATTGCTGCATATACAACTGAAAACTGGGGTTGGGTTCAGACGGACCGATACCTGGGACAGTTGGAGGATTCTTTTCAACTTCTGGCCAAGAGTCCCTCTATGGGCAGCTCTTGCGATGTAATTCAGGCCAATTTGCGCAGGTTTGAAGTAGGGAAACACGTCGTGTTCTATCGAACCGAGCCGGGGGGAATCCGCATCGTACGCGTATTGCATCAGCAAATGATTCCGAGCAAATCGCAATTTGAGCAGTAAGAACCTCCGTGGTTCTTACTGCCGACATTTCCTGGCCCGTTGTCCACAACTCCCACAGTTTCGCCCCCAAACTGCACCGTTTCTGCGCCTTGAACCTGGGGCAAAGTGCGACTAGGCTTAAGCGAGGGCGAGAAGAGGGCTGCAAGTTCCAGTTTGCACAGAGTTTGGGGCAAAGCAGGGCTCGGAAACCCGCACCGGGCTAGGTCGTTTACGCTTTCCACAGACAAATAAAGGCGTTTAAGGGGAAGGTGTCTGGAACGCCAACAAAATACAAGATATTGTGGTTTGTTGTTGACTTGTACCACAGACAGCGGTATTTTTTCATCTGCGGCTGTAAAGCAACTGTAACCTAGCCAGGCGCGACGATCCGCCGGCAGACCGTGGAGGAAGAGAGTCCGCGGTTTTTCCAATTCCCCGTTTCCCGTTCTTTGTCAGAGACTCAATCTGTTCCTTTCCTGGCTGCATTGCGCCGAAAGGGGGCAGAACATTCACCGACTTTTGCTGTTTTTAGGAGATTCAAATGAACGAGGCCCAGCAACAGACTGCTGCCAGCACCATCCAGGCTCCCTGCCCCCAAGGGGGACTGACTTTTTCGCGCCGGTTTACTAAGGATGGCGTATCCCCGTACGACGAGCTCCAATGGGAGTTGCGCACGGCATCCATCACCGATCAGAAGGGCAACACGATCTTCGAGCAGAAGGACGTGGAGACGCCGGTGGACTGGTCGATGACCGCCACCAACATTGTGGCCTCGAAGTACCTGCACGGTCAGCTAGGTACGCCGGAGCGCGAGACCGGGGTGCGACAACTGGTGAGCCGCGTGGTGGAGACGGTTCGCGACTGGGGCATGAAGAGCGGCTACTTTGCCACCCCCGAAGACGCGCTCATCTTCCACGACGAACTGGCGGCCATGCTGCTGACCCAGCGCGTAGCCTTCAATTCGCCGGTATGGTTCAACGTGGGCTGCGACCGGCTGGAGCCGGATGCGAGCGGGCAGAACTGGCACTGGAACCCGGCTACCGGGGGTGTGGAATACACGTCTTCCGGCTACAAGAATCCGCAGTGCTCGGCCTGCTTTATCAACTCCGTGGACGATTCGCTGGACTCCATTCTGACCTTGGCCAAGACCGAGGGGATGCTGTTCAAGTGGGGTTCGGGAACGGGAACCAACCTGTCGTCGATCCGCGGTTCGCAGGAACAGCTTTCGGGTGGCGGCCAGGCTTCCGGGCCACTCAGCTTCATGCGTGGGTTTGACGCTTTTGCCGGCGTCATCAAGTCCGGCGGCAAGACCCGGCGCGCGGCCAAGATGGTGATTCTGAACGTGGATCATCCGGACATCATGGACTTCATCGACTGCAAGGCCAAGGAAGAAGCCAAGGCTTTCTCGCTGATCAAGGCCGGCTACGACGGCTCGGGTCCAGACTCCGAAGCCTATTCGTCGATCTTTTTCCAGAACGCCAACAACTCTGTGCGGGTAAGCGACGAGTTCATGCACGCCTATGAGAGCGACGGCGATTTCACCACCTACACGGTGAACGGGCACCAGCCGGTGAAGACCTACAAGGCGCGCGACATCATGCGCAAGATTGCCGAGGCCACGTGGCTGTGCGGCGATCCCGGCATGCAGTTCGACACCACCATCAATCGTTGGCACACGAGTAAGAACACGGAGCGCATCAACGCCTCCAATCCCTGCTCGGAATACATGTTCCTGGACAACTCGGCCTGCAACCTGGCCAGTTTCAACCTGATGAAGTACGCCACCCCGGCAGGCGGTTTTGACATAGCGGCCTACCGGCACTCGATTTCGGTGGTCATTACGGCCATGGACATCCTGGTGGACAACTCGGGCTATCCCACCCAGGCCATCGCCAGGAACTCGCATGATTACCGGCCCCTGGGCCTGGGCTATGCCAACCTGGGAGCGTTGCTGATGGCGATGGGTCTGCCCTACGATTCGGCTGCCGGACGCGATATGGCCAGCGCTCTGACCGCGATCATGTGCGGACAGGCTTATTTGCAGTCGGCCATTGCCGCGGCCAGTTGCCCGCCGATTGCCTCTGCCACCCCGTTCACAGCTTCGGTGGAGCGCCAGGGCGGAGCCTGCCCGGGGTTCTATGTGAACCGCGAACCATTTCTGGACGTGATCCGCATGCACCGCGCGGAAGTGAACAAGATTGGCAAGTCGCGCCAGAGCGGCGAGCCCTTCAGCGTGCCGCAGCTTGACGCGCTGATCGAATCGAGCCGCGAGTGCTGGGATACCGCGCTGATCTTCGGAGAGCGCTACGGCTATCGCAATGCGCAGACCACGGTGCTTGCTCCCACCGGCACCATCGGCTTCATGATGGACTGCGACACCACGGGCATCGAGCCCGACCTGGCGCTGGTCAAGTACAAGAAGCTGGTCGGCGGCGGCATGATCAAGATCGTCAACAACACCGTGCCGGAAGCGCTCTTCAAGCTTGGCTACGACGCCGACGAAGTGAACGCCATTGTCGCGTACATCGACGCAACGGGCACCATCGAAGGCGCGCCGGGCGTGAAGCCCGAGCACCTGGCGGTCTTCGATTGCAGCTTCAAGCCGGCCAAGGGAACCCGCTCGATTCAATACATGGGCCACATCAAGATGATGGCGGCCACGCAGCCGTTCCTTTCCGGCGCCATCTCCAAAACCGTGAACTTGCCTCACGAGGCCACGGTAGAAGACGTTGCCGAAGCCTATGCGGAAAGCTGGCGTCAGGGCATCAAGGCTGTAGCCATCTACCGCGATGGATCGAAGGGCACCCAGCCGCTGAATACCAGCATGGACGCCAAGCACGAGCCCTCGGCAGTGGATGCCGCCGGCAGCCGCGTACTGGCCAAGCTGGCCCTCGGACAGCCTGCCGCCGCAGCCGACGTGAGGACGCTCGAAGCCAAGGTCGGTGAAAAGCTCGAAGTGACCGCCAAGCAGGTCATCGCTGCCGCGGCCTCGTTCCAGAAGGCGATCGAAGAGATTGCCAAGTCCGTTACCGTGCCTTCGCTCGAAGCCACGCAGAACACCGCCAGCGAAGAGCCGCAGGACCTGAACGGCCCGCCGCGCGCCGTGCGCCATCGGCTGCCCGACGAGCGCGCCTCGGTGACCCACAAGTTCTCCATCGCCGGCCACGAGGGTTACATCACGGTGGGCCTGTATCCCACTGGCCAGCCGGGCGAGATCTTCATCAAGATGGCCAAGGAAGGCTCGACGGTTTCGGGCCTCATGGATGCTTTCGCCACTTCGATCAGCCTCGCCTTGCAACATGGCGTGCCGCTCAAGGTGCTGTGCGAGAAGTTTGCCCACACTCGCTTCGAGCCTTCGGGCTGGACCGGCAATGAGCAGATCGGCTATGCCAAGAGCTTGATGGACTACATCTTCCGCTGGCTCAATCTGCGCTTCCTTTCCGGAACCCAGTTGACGCTGTTTGCGGGATTTGCGCCGCAGGCACCGCAACTGCCTGCTTCGCCCAGCGTGATTTCGGATCTCGAACCGGACGAGGACGGAATCACCTCGCAGGACCATCTTGCCAAGCTTGCCGACGAAGTGGCGCGGCGGCTGAGCCAGGTGAGCGGCCAATCCGGCGCAGCATGCGGTGGCGGGGGAATCGCACCGGAGATTCAGGCGACCGAAGCCTCGGACAACCCAGGTCATGGCCCCGATTTGAAGGACCGCGGCATCTATCACGCTGCGGATGCCATGCGCGAGCTTTACGACATGGGCGATGCTCCCAGCTGCTCCACCTGCGGCGCAATCATGGTGCGCAACGGCAGTTGCTACCGCTGCATGAGCTGCGGGTCAACGAGCGGATGCAGCTAGGAACCTGTTGAACTTCGATTGAATTTCTGTGTGCGTTGCCGCTCAAAATGCCAGTTGAGACCACTTTGCTGCAAGTTTTGAGCGGCAAAGTGCAAGTCGTAGGTGAGGATATCGAGGTGCACCGCAAGTTCTTCGCCAAATTGCAGGGATGATCCACATTGGCCGAAAAGCGATGAAAAATGCCCCTCTCTCTGTTTTCAGCAGTAGTTCCCCCAACCGTTTATACTTTTTGAGACTGCAGGGATATCGAGGAAGAGAGTCCGCGACAGGCTCACGGACTGGTCCGGAAAAGGACAATATCGCGTCGTGGCCATTGAATCTGACCGGGCGCGCGCGATGCCGGTAGCCACAATTTGCAGTGAAACGCAGAATTTGCGGCGGACAACTCACGTCGCTAACATCTGGTTGGGTTCAACGGGCACGCCAATTTGGCAGGAAGCAGGAGTGCAAGAAAATGGCAAGAAGCGTCAACAAAGTAACCCTTTTGGGCAATGTGGGGAAAGACCCCGAGATTCGTTCCACAGCCGGCGGCACCATGGTGGCCAACCTCACCCTGGCAACCAGCGACCGCCAGAAAGACGCGCAGGGCAACTGGCAGGATCGCACCGAATGGCACAATCTGGTAGCCTTCACCCGCACCGCCGAGATCGTCCGCGACTATGTGAAGAAGGGTTCCAAGATCTACGTCGAGGGCAAGATCCAGACCCGCAGTTGGGACGACAAGGAATCCGGCCAGAAGCGCTATCGCACCGAGATCATCGTCAACGAGCTGGTTCTGCTCTCCAGCCGCGATGAAGGCTCGGGCGGCGCAAGCCAGGGCGGTTACAGCCGGCAATCCAGCCCCGCCAGCTCGACGGCCAGCTTTGACCAGCGCACGCCTGCCGGGCAGGATGAGCTGGCTCAGCAAACCGAAATTTCCGACGACGATATTCCGTTTTGACCTGTACCTGCGACCACTTTTGTAAAGTTTTTGCGCGGCAGAAAAGTTGTAAAGTTTCATGAGATGACAAATGGTAATGCAGGCCATGGCCCCGTCGTAGTCGTGGCGGCGGTAATGTGGGAATCGGCTTCATCGATTTCCGAGGTTTATGGAAAGCCTGGAAAACAGCACTGCCGCTTTCCGGGCTTTCCATAAACCGTCATTTCCACGGCCTGGCTCGATCAGCCCTGAAATCTCAGGCAGCAACCTTCACTAGTGTTCGGTTTACCAAACCAGCCAAGCGATGGTTTCAAAACGCTGGCCATACAGCCGTTCCACCTTTAACGAACCGAACAGCGTCTCCAAGCAGGCGTCGTCCTAACTGTTTCCTTTGCGGCTCATTGATGGCATATTGGCTGCCGCGATCGCTATGAAAGATCGGCTCTGCCTTCTTGCCCGGATTGCGGGTAAACCAGGCCATCTCCAGAGCATCGATCACTAGGTTGGGCTGCATCGAACCGCCTACCACCTTGCGACTGAACGGCAAGAAACTATAATCCTTCTTTTGTCGCGATATAGGTAAAATCGCTCACCTACTCCTGATTGAGCGCGGCCACGGAGAAGTTGCGATCAAGCACATTGGGTGCAATTCATATCGGAAACAGAGGAGACCAAAAAATAGAGATGGACAAGATCGCGCAACAAATCATGAAGGAACTGCTGCCGGCAGAAAAAGAAGTCGTTCCCCCTCCGTCCGGCGCCAAGGGCCCCCGCAATCCCGTAGATCACTGGTCTCCGGCCATTCTGCTGGAGCGGGGCGCTTACCTGCGCAAAATGGCGACGTACGGCGACGGCTCGGCCAGCGAGACGCTGAAGGAGTACGCCGGCCACAGCACCATGCTTTCCTTCCGCAGCCGCGACGGCGACGCCGAGGTGCATCAGGACTTCGCCGATCTCTTCTACGTCCTGGAGGGCCGCGCCGTCATGGTAACCGGTGGCACGGTGAAAGGTGGGCACATCGTTGCGCCGGGAGAAATGCGCGGCATCGCCATCGAAAGCGGAAAGCGCCAGGAGATGAAGGCGGGCGATCTGGTCCACGTCCCCGCGGGCGTGCCTCATCAAATGCTAGTGTCCGGCGAAAAAACAGTCACCTGCTTCGTGGTCAAGATTCAGGAAATTCAGTAGCGACGAGGTAGGGGGTAATCAGGAAGAATGGCGAAGAAAAGAACTGGAGCTGGAAGGCTGCGGTGCTTCGGGTTTGGGAGAGAGGATCGGGACTCGCCCTCCCAAGACACGGTGTCTCATCGTCCAAAGAGGGAGCCGCGTGTGTGTCCGTCGTGGAGTCTGCTCCGGTGACCGGTCGTGGGGTATTGTTCCCCGGCGCTGCCGAGGATGCTGCCGGGAACTGGGAGAAGGATTTCCGCCGTGTCATCGAAGCGGCAGAAGCGACCAAAGGCAGACAGTGCGCCCTATAAAGCAAGAGTGTCGCCATTTGGCAAAACTTTGCTTTATGTGACAAGCTCGCGGGCGCGGTTGAAGATGGCCAGAAACATCGGACGTGTGAGCCTGCCGGTATTGGTGTTCTGCAACGAAGGGTGATAGCTGGCCATCAGGATAAGCCCGCTGGGCAACGCATACTCCGCGCCATGGCGGAAGACGAAGCCGGCGCGCGCGGGGAGCTGGCCGGCACGCAATTGATGGGCCAGGAAGCCGTCGAAGGCGATTTTACCCAGGCAGAGGACGACACGCAGGTTCTTGAGCAGGCGAATCTCCTCGTCGAGCCAGGGCGCGCAGTTGCGGAGTTCCTCGGGCGTGGGCTTGTTGGCCGGGGGCGCGCAGCGGACGACCGAGTTGATCCACAGGCCGGTAAGCTTCATGCCGTCGTCGCGCGAAAAGGCTTTGGGCTGCGAGGCAAAGCCCGTGTCATAAAGCGCGGGAAATAGAAAATCGCCCGATCCGTCGCCGGTGAAGGGCCGGCCGGTGCGGTTGGAGCCGTGTGCTCCGGGCGCCAGGCCGACCACCAGGACCCGCGCCAGCGGATCGCCGAAAGATGGAACAGGCCGCCCCCAATATTCGACATCGGCGAAAGCCTTGCGGCGCACCCGCGCCACCTCGGCGCAGTAGGTGCGCAGCCGCATGCAGCGCTCACAGGCTACGATGCGTGCGTTCAAAGCCGACAGAGATTTTGGCGCAGCGGACATGGGGTCATTCTACCCGCTCGGGCGATGAGGCTTGGAGTGCGCCGGCGGCATGGGTTGGGATAGAATAGCTGCGCCTTCGGAATATGCTTTCCTGCGCCGTGAATTCGCTCCGCGTAAATGAGCCAGCCGGAGAATCCGATTGCAACTCCAGGATGGATTGAGATGAAGCTATTGGTTCACGCACTTGCTCTACTTCCCTTTTTGGCGGTCTCGCTCGTCCTGACCAGCCAGGCCCAGGACGCACCGGAGATCGGCGGCCTGAAGGTGGTCACCCTGAGCCGCACGGCCGCCAGCACCACCAGGCCGGAGTTCACCGGCGTAACTCTCGCACCCGGCCGCGGCATGGAAGTTCTGCAGATCACGGCCAACTTCCCCGGCAAGGGCAATGTGGACGTGCTGGCTTCGCCCAGCCTGGCCGAGTCCAAGAAAGTGCTGGACCAGGACGATGACGCGAATGGCAATCTGGGTTACGGGCAGGGCGCGGCCTTTCTGGTTCCCTACCCCAACCGCATTCGCGGCAAGCTCTTGGCCGACGGCACAACCCTGACCATCGAGTGGCAGGGCCACAACATCACCCTGCCTGCCAACAATATCGGCAAACTGCCAACCGCGGAGCGCCACGCCATGCATGGGCTCATCCTGAAGGCCAAAACCGAGAACATCAGTGTGCGCAAGGTCCCCGGCGGCGAACAGGTCACGGGCACCATCCGCGGCGGTAACTTTGGCGGCCACTGGCTCTCCAAGACCGACCTGATCGTCACTGTCACGCTGACGGCCGACGCCGTGGATGCCAGCATCGTGGCCAAGAACGTGGGCGGCGAGTCCGAGCCCATGGCGATTGCGTGGCACCCTTACTTCAACCTGCCTTCGGGCGACCGCACCCAGGTAAAGGTCGAGATTCCGGCCTCGACGATGGCCGAAGTGGATGGCTACGACAACGTCTTCCCCACCGGCAAGGTTTTGCCCGTGGAGGGAACCAAGTTCGACCTGCGCGTGGCGGGCGGCACAGCCCTAGCCGACAACTTCTACGACGACAACTGGAATCACCTGGCATGGAAGGATGGCGCCGTCACGGTGCGGGTCATTGATCCGGCCGCGCATTACGGCGTAACCATCGAAGGCCTCTCGCCGGAGATCAAGGCGATCCAGATGTATGCGCCCCCGACCAAGCAATTTGTGGCCATCGAGCACCAGTACAACTTTGGCGACCCCTTCGGCAAGGAGTGGGGCAAGACCGATACTGGCATGGTGACACTGAAGCCCGGCGAGAGCACCAGGTGGCATGTAAGGCTCAAGGTGTTTGTGCCGTAGAACGCTGGGAGTTTTTGCAGATGCGGTCCATTTTTTGACCGGGCGATTCTATTGCGGTTGAGATTTATGCGTGTCCCAGGTCAGGCGCAAAAGCAAGAACGCGCTTGCCGAGGGTCCAGGTCACCGGACCCTCGACAAGCGCGAGAACTTATCGTCCATGCAAGCGGCTCCGTCTCACTTGACGGCTGCGAGGACCTCGCTCTTGGGCAGCGAGTTGGCATTCCAGCCACCACCTAGCGCGCGGATCAGCGACACGCTGGCTTCCATCCGGCGACGGTCGATGTCCACCGCGACGCGCTCGTTCTGGAGCCGAATCGTTTGCACGGTGACCACATCGAGATAGGTTACCAATCCGCCCTTATAGCGATTTAGGGCAAGATCTTCGGACGCGTGCGCGGAGGTCACGGCGTGTTGTTGCCGCGCCGATTCCTCTTCGAGAATGCGCAAGGAAGCCAGGTTATCTTCAACTTGCTGAAATGCCGTCAGCACGTTCTGCCGGTAGTCGGCGACCAGCGAGTCGTAGTTGGCGCTGGATTCTTCGACGACGGCACGGCGTCTGCCCGCATCGAAGAGAGTCTGCGCGACGCTCGGTCCAACCGCCCACAAGCGGCTGGGCCAGGTAAACCAGTTGGTGATGTTGGTGGCATCCAATCCGGCAGTCGCACTGAGAAGAACCTGGGGATAGAAAGCCGCACGGGCAAGACCGATCTGACTATTTGCGGAGGCTACGCGCCTTTCCGCAGCAGCTATATCGGGTCGCCGTTCGAGCAACGCGGAAGGAACACCGGTGGGAATGACAGGCAAGGTCATCGGGCCCGTTCTATATGCGATCGTAAAGCCTTCGGGAGCCTGGCCTGTGAGCACGGCAATGGCGTCCTGATATTGCGTCCGCATATCCGTGACATCGATCGCCTGCGCGCGGGTCGCTTCCAATTGTGTGCGCGCTTCCTCGACCTCCGCGCGGCTGACTGCGCCGCCGTCATAGCGGTTCTGCGTAAGTTCGAGCGCCTTCTGGTAGTCGATCACCGAATCGTCCAGAATCTTTCGCTCGTTGTCCAAACTGCGCAGATCGAAATAATTGAGCGCGAGTTCGGCATGAAGGCTCAGGCGCGCATTTTCCAAATCGCCGGCACTGGCCTGCGCGCTTTGTACCGATGAAGCCACGAGATTATGAATGCGCCCCCATAAATCCGGTTCCCACGAAGCAGTCAGACCATAATCGAAATCGCCATAAGCGGTTTCATTTGCCGGGGCCGGCACGCCTTGATTCCGCGACAAGCGATCCCGCGTAATCGAAGCGCCGGTGGAGACAGTTGGAAAACGCGAAGCGCGGTTTTCACGCACAAAGGCGCGCGCCTCGCGGAAGCGGGCCTCGGCACTTTTCAGCGTCTGATTGCTGACGTCGACGCGCTCTTCCAGTGCGTTCAAATCGGGGTCGTGAAAGGCTTCCCACCAGTATTGCTTCGCCCAGGCATCTCCCGGCGTGGCGGCAGCCCACTCCTTTGAAGCGGAGAAGGACTGCGGTGGCTGCTCGGTGAATGCGGGCGGCGTAGGCGCCGTCGGTACGCTGTATTTCGGTCCGACACGGCAGCCGGCACACAGGATCAACAAGGCTCCAAGCGCAACGAATCCTGTTTTCATTGCTGTGCTCCAGCCGGCAAGAGCCGGACCTTTTGGCCAGCAGCGATTGAATCCGGAGGATTGAGGACGATTTGATCTCCTGCATCCAATCCGGATACGACTTCAAGTGCGTCGCCGAAATCGCGGCCGATGACGACCCGCTGCAACACCACATGGTCGGCCTGCACAACTGCGGCGCTCATTCCCTCGGAACGGAACAAGAGGGCGTTGACAGGCACGATGAGGGAGTTGGTGGGCGTGGCCACTTTCAAGTGCACCTCAACATATTCACTAGGCATCAGCACGCCGTTCGGATTGTCCACATCGACTTCCACGCGCATGGTCCGCGATGCCGCGTCCATGGCGTTGGAGGCCCTGACCACGTGGCCGGCAAAAGACTTTCCGGGCAATTCGGGAACATTCAACTCGGCCAGCGTGCCGGGGGTGGCGGCGCGGGAGTTGAACTGGGGAACCTGAATATAGACGCGCATCTGCTGGACCGCTGCCAAGTGGAACATCTCTTTGCCAACGCCGTTGCTGCCGGCATTGATGAGGTCACCGATGTCGACGTTGCGCGCCGTGATGACACCGGCAAACGGAGCGAAGATCTTTTTGAACGACTGGGTCTCTTC